>NZ_JBFTOJ010000079.1:0-17864 GCF_056397905.1 Stenotrophomonas sp. 05L414_2 | reverse complement strand
GTGCAATGGAGCGCATCAGGCGCTCGCCCGCCTCGGTCAGGGAGACGTTGCGCGTGGTCCGGGCCAGCAGGCGGATGCCCAGGCGCTCTTCCAGCAGCCGCATGGAATGGCTGAGCGCTGAGGGCGTAACACCGAGGCGGACAGCTGCCCTGGTGAAGCTCTGCTCCTGTGCCACCACCAGGAAGGCTTGCAGATCATTGGTCTTCACGCCGTTCATGGGCCAATTGTGAGCGCAACTCAATAATGCATCAACTTTCAGCCGGCTTATCGCGGTAGCGGGCGGCGCCTATCGTGGCGACCTGAGTCCCCACTGAGGCCGTCCGCACATGAAACCCACCACGCTGCTGTTGGCACTGATCGCCAGCCATTTCGTTCCGCAGTCGGCCTTGTCCGCTGAGGCGTCGGCGGCCACAAGAACCGCTGGCGCCGACAATTTCTACAGAAGCGCCAGCGTAAAAGGCGAGCGCGTCAGCTTCCGCAACCAGTACCAGATGGAAGTGGTCGGGACGCTGTACCGGCCTCAGGGCCTGACGCATGGCGGCCGCGCACCCGCCGTGGTGGTCGGACACCCGATGGGCGCGGTAAAGGAGCAGAGCTCACAGCTGTATGCGCAGAAGCTGGCTGAGCAGGGTTTCGTTACGTTGGCGATCGATCTTTCCTTCTGGGGAGAGAGCGCGGGTACCCCGCGGCACCTGGTGTCGCCTGAAATCTATTCGGACGACGTCAGCGCGGCGGTGGAGTTCCTGAGCACGCAGTCGTTCGTGGATCCGCAGCGGATTGGTGGCCTGGGTATCTGTGGCAGTGGCAGTTTCGTGATCAGCGCAGCCAAGATCGACCCGCGCATCAAGGCAATCGCTACGGTCAGCATGTATGACATGGGCGCCGCCGCGCGCCAAGGTCTGAACCACGCGCAATCGCTGGAGCAGCGCAGGCAGATGATCAAGGCTGCAACGGACCAGCGTCTGGTCGAGTTCAACGGCGGGCCGGCAGTCCATGTACCTGGCACCGTGAACAAGCTCGAGGCCGATACGTCCGAAGTGCAGCGCGAGTTCTTTGATTTCTACCGCACGTCGCGTGGCGCTTACACTGCCGAAGGCGAGCGCAGCGACTTGACCACCCAGCCGCTGTTCAGCAGCTTGGTCAAGTTCGTCAATTTCTACCCCTTCAACGATATCGAGACCATCTCGCCCAGACCGATGCTGTTCATCTCTGGCGACCACGCCCACTCGCGTGAGTTCAGCGAGGACGCGTACCGCAGGGCAGGGCAGCCGAAGGAGCTCTACTGGGTGAAGGATGCCGGTCATGTAGACCTGTATGACCGCACCGACCTGATTCCCTTCGCAAGGTTGGCGACGTTCTTCCAGCAAGGCCTGGCTGGGAAATGAGCAGCAACGACGCGACGTCCGACCGGGCCAACTGGGGCGGGGTGCTGGCAATGACGCTGTGCGTGTTCGCACTGATCGCCTCTGAATTCATGCCGGTGAGCCTGCTTACGCCCTTGGCGGCTGACCTTGGCGTGAGCGAAGGGCTGGCCGGGTATGGGATTGCCATCTCTGGTGCCTTCGCCGTGCTGACCAGCCTGTCGATCTCCCGCTTGGCCGGGAGCATCAACCGGAAGACAGTGCTGCTGACGCTCACCGCATTGATGGCGGTATCCGGCGTGGTGGTGGCATTGGCTCCCAGCTACCCGATCTACATGATGGGCCGGGCATTGATCGGCGTGGTGATCGGTGGCTTCTGGTCGTTGTCTGCGGCTACGGCCATGCGGCTGGTGCCAGCAGCGCGGGTGCCGCGAGCACTGGCGATCTTCAATGGCGGCAACGCGCTGGCAACGGTAGTGGCTGCCCCCTTGGGCAGCTACCTTGGCGGCGTGATCGGATGGCGTGGGGCATTCCTGTGCCTCCTGCCTGTGGCCGCCATCGCGCTGGCATGGCAGTGGCTGTGTCTTCCTTCCATGGCCGCAGAACGACGGCAATCCCGGGGCGGGGTGCTGGCCCTGTTGCGGCGGCGGGTGGTGATGTTGGGAATGGCGGCGTGCGGCATCTTCTTCATGGGGCAGTTTGCCTTGTTCACCTATGTGCGCCCGTTCCTGGAAAAGGTCACGGGTGCAGGGGAATCCGCCGTTCCGCTGGTGCTGCTGGCCATTGGTGCAAGCGGCGTTGTGGGCACGCTCGCGATCGGGGCATTCATCAGGCGTGGTCTTTATCGCACACTGGTGGCCGTCCCGATCCTGATGGCGGTGATTGCCGCGGCGCTCGTGGCGCTGGGGCCTCAACTCTGGCCGACGGCCGCACTGTTTTCGGTATGGGGTCTGCTGGCCACGGCTGCGCCGGTGGGTTGGTGGAGCTGGCTGGCACRCACGTTCACCAACAACGCTGAAGCGGGCGGCGGGCTGATGGTAGCGGTGGTGCAGTGCTCGATCGCGCTGGGTTCCAGCCTTGGCGGCCTGCTGCTGGACAGTGCCGGTTTCGCCTGCACATTCCTGGCCAGTGCGGGCTTGCTGCTGTTCGCGGCATTGCTCGCCTATGTCACGGCCGCCGATGCTGCGTCCACATCCGGCTCGGCGGTTGCCGTAGAGGCATGAGGCTGATGAGGCGCGCGACGAGGATCATTGGGCAGCTGCTTTCGCTTTGCCTTGCCTGCTCTTCTGCCGGAGCTGAAAATCAAACAGCCGCCGGGCGGGTGGTGGACCGATACCCAAACGGTCACCATTTGCCGGCGTGACGGCGCGGCGCTACGCTTCCACGATGTCTACTTCGACCTCCGCAGCACTCGACGGCGGGCGCGGCCCCGCCGAGCACGACGTGCGCACCCAGATCATCGTGGCCGCCACCGCGCATTTCAGCCATTACGGCTACGACAAGACCACGGTGTCCGACCTTGCCAAAGCCATCGGTTTTTCCAAGGCTTACATCTACAAGTTYTTYGMSTCCAAGCAGGCCATTGGYGAGGTGATCTGCGCCAATTGCCTCGGTCAGATCGAAAGCGAGGTTCGTCAGGCCCTGCAGGGGGTGCAAGCGCCTGACGATAGGCTGCGTGTGTTGTTCACCGTCATTGTGGAGGCCGGTCTTCGCCTGTTTCTGCAGGATCGGCGCCTGTATGAAATCGCCGTCGCCGCCGCGACGGATCAATGGCCATCAGCGAAGGCGTATCAAGACCGGATCGGGCAGCTTGTTGAAAACATCATCAAGGAGGGACGTGCCTGCGGAGCGTTCGAGAGCCGGACATCACTTGAAGAGACCGGCCGCGCGGTCTATCAGGTCCTGCTTCCTTATCTGAACCCGGTGACGCTGCCGCACCTGGCGCCCTTGCACGAAGAAGCGCCCAAAGCCTTGCAGGAGCTGGTCCTCAGGAGCTTGCAGCCACACCGGTAGTGACTATTGACGAAATGAGTCACTAGGAACAAAATGCGTCCGGACACCCCACTCCGGAAGGCCGCATGCGTCGCCGTTTTGTACTCCCAGCCATTTCCTGTGTTGTTCCGTTGCTCCTTGTGGCCTGCAGCAGGACGGGTGAAAGCGACCCCCGAACCGCGCCGCCCATCGTCCGGGTCGCCCAGGTGCAGCCGGACACGGGAAATGCGCGGACCTTCACTGGCATCGTCGCCGCACGGGTGCAGAGCGATCTGGCCTTCCGGGTGGGGGGCAAGATCACCGAGCGCCTGGTCGAGACGGGGCAGACGGTCAAGCGCGGCGACGTGCTGTATCGAATTGATCCCATCGATCTGAACCTGGCCGCAGCGTCCCAGCAGCAGGCCGTCATCGCAGCCCGTGCGCAGAATGTGCAAGCCACCGCGGACGAGGCGCGCTATCGCGACCTGGCGGCCAAGGGCGTTGTATCCCGGTCGGCCTACGATCAGATCAAGGCTGCCGCAGACGCGGCGTCCGCGCAGCTCAAGGCAGCCGAAGCCCAAGCCCGTGTCGCGCGCAATGCCAGTCAGTACACGGCACTTGTTGCCGATGCCGATGGGGTGGTCATGAACATTCTGGCCGAGCCCGGCCAGGTCGTTGCAGCGGGGCAGATCGTCGCCCGGCTTGTCCGTGCAGGCAGCCGCGAGGCCGTCGTCCAGCTGCCCGAGACACTTCGGCCGCAGATCGGCTCGGCAGCGTCCGCTTCCCTGTTCGGGGCAAGTGGCAGGATTCCGGCACGGTTGCGTGTGCTCTCTGAATCGGCAGACCCCGCAACCCGCACCTTTGAGGCCCGCTACACCCTGGAGGACGGCAGCACGGCATTGCCGTTGGGATCCACCGTGGCGGTAGCGGTTGAAGGCACCGCAGCTGCAGGCAGGGCGGGGGGCGTTGAGGTCCCATTGGGCGCGGTGTTCGATCCCGGCAACGGGGCCGGTGTCTGGGTCATCGGGGGCGAGCCACTCAAAGCCCGTTGGACGCCGGTAGTGGTCAAGCAATTGGGTGACGACCAGGCCCTGGTTGAGGGCGCGTTGAGTGCATCCGACCGCGTGGCCGCGCTGGGCGCGCACCTGCTCCGCGAAGGGCAGGTGGTTCGYCTGGCCGATACCGCCACGACCACCGCTGGCAAGGGAGCCCACCCGTGAGTGGGTTCAACCTGTCGGCGCTTGCGGTGCGCGAGCGCGCGATTACCGTCTTTCTGATCTTCCTGGTCTCGGTTGCCGGCATCGTGTCATTCTTCCAGCTGGGCCGCGCAGAGGACCCGGCGTTCACTGTCAAGGTGATGACAGTGATCACGGCGTGGCCGGGTGCCACGCCCACGGAGATGCAGGACCAGGTGGCCGAGAAGCTGGAAAAACGCCTGCAGGAGCTGCGCTGGTATGACCGCAGCGAAACATATACGCGTCCCGGCCTGTCTTTCACCACGCTGACCCTGCAGGACGGTACGCCTCCTTCGGAGGTGCAGGAAGAGTTCTACCAGGCGCGCAAGAAGATGGCCGACGAAGCCGCAAACCTGCCCGCAGGTGTCATCGGCCCAATGGTCAATGACGAATACGCCGATGTCACCTTCGCGCTGTTCGCGTTGAAAGCCAAGGGCGAGCCGTTCCGCGCGCTTGCACGTGACGCCGAAACCCTTCGCCAGCGCCTGCTGCATGTCCCGGGGGTAAAGAAGGTCAATATCATCGGCGAGCAGTCCGAGCGGATCTATGTGGAGCTTTCCCACCAACGTCTGGCCAACCTGGGCATCACGCCGCAGGCAGTGTTCGCCGCGCTGAACGGGCAGAACGCGTTGACGCCCGCCGGCTCCGTGGAGGCCAAGGGCCCGCAGATTTTCATCCGCCTCGACGGCGCGCTGGATCAGCTGCAGAAGATCCGGGATACCCCCATCGTTGCGCAGGGCAGGACGCTGAAGCTGCAGGACATCGCCACCGTCAAGCGCGGCTATGAAGATCCGTCGACCTTCATGATCCGCAACGGGGGCGAGCCCGCCATGCTGCTCGGGATCGTCATGCGCGACGGCTGGAACGGCCTGGATCTGGGCGCCTCGCTCGACGCTGAGGTCAAGAAGATCAACGACGGCCTGCCGGTGGGGATGGCCTTGGAGAAAGTCACCGATCAGGCGGTGAACATCAGCGCCTCGGTCGACGAGTTCATGATGAAGTTCTTCGTCGCACTGCTGGTGGTGATGGTGGTGTGCTTCGTCAGCATGGGCTGGCGCGTCGGCATCGTGGTGGCAGCTGCCGTACCGTTGACGCTGGCCGCGGTGTTCATGGTGATGGCTGCCACCGGAAAGAACTTTGATCGCATCACGCTCGGTTCGCTGATCCTGGCGCTGGGCTTGCTGGTCGATGACGCGATCATTGCCATCGAAATGATGGTGGTGAAGATGGAAGAGGGCTACAGCCGGATCAAGGCATCGGCCTATGCCTGGAGCCATACGGCGGCGCCGATGCTGGCCGGCACCCTGGTCACGGCCGTGGGCTTCATGCCCAATGGCTTTGCCCGCTCAACTGCCGGCGAATACACCAGCAACATGTTCTGGATCGTCGGCATTGCGCTGATCGTGTCGTGGGTGGTCGCGGTGTTCTTCACGCCCTATCTTGGCGTGAAGCTTCTGCCTGAACTGAAGGCCGTGGAGCGCGGCCACAGCAGTCTCTACGATACGCCGCGCTACAACCGCTTCCGGTCAATCCTGGCGCGCGTGATTGCGCGCAAGTGGCTGGCCGCAGGTTCGGTGATCGGCCTGTTCGTGCTTTCGGTGGCAGGCATGGGGTTGGTGAAGAAGCAGTTCTTCCCCATCTCTGATCGCCCGGAGGTACTGGTCGAGGTACAGATGCCCTACGGCACCGCCATCGAACAGACCAGCCTGGCGGCCAGGAAGGTGGAGAAGTGGCTGTCCGCGCAGGAGGAGTCGAAGATCGTCACGGCCTACATCGGCCAGGGCGCGCCGCGCTTCTACCTCGCCATTTCGCCGGAGCTCCCCGATCCCGCGTTTGCCAAGATCGTCGTCCGCACCGACAGCCAGCAACAGCGCGACGCGCTGAAGGCAAGGCTCCGCCAGGCAGTGGCGGAGGGACTGGCGCCTGAAGCACGCGTGCGCGTCACGCAGCTGGTGTTCGGGCCTTACTCGCCTTATCCGGTGGCCTATCGGGTCAGTGGCCCGGATCCGGATGTCATCCGGGGCATTGCGGCCAAGGTGGAGCAGATCATGCACGCCAGCCCGATGATGCGGACCGTGAACACCGACTGGGGCGTTCGCACGCCAACGTTGCACTTCACGTTGGACCAGGACCGCCTGCAGGCGATGGGCATGACCTCTGCGTCTGTCTCGCAGCAGTTGCAGTTCTTCCTCAGCGGGGTGCCGGTCACTGCCGTTCGTGAGGACATCCGCACCGTCGAAGTGGTTGCCCGATCTGGCGGGGATACGCGCCTGGACCCGGCGCGCATTGCCGATTTCACTTTGGTYGGCGTCGGTGGCCAGCGCGTGCCGTTGTCCCAGATCGGCGCTGTCGAAGTGCGCATGGAAGAGCCGGTACTGCGGCGGCGCGATCGCGTGCCGACCATCACCGTGCGCGGTGATATCGACGATGCCCTGCAGCCACCGGACGTATCGGCGGCCATCAGCAGGCAGCTTCAGCCACTCATCGCCTCGCTTCCCGAGGGGTATGCCATTGCCCAGGCCGGCGCCATTGAAGAGTCCGGCAAGGCGATGAGCGCCATGCTGCCGCTGTTCCCGATCATGCTGGCGATCACCTTGCTGATCATCATCCTGCAGGTGCGCTCGATCTCCGCAATGATCATGGTCTTCATGACCAGCCCCCTCGGCCTGATCGGCGTGGTCCCGACCCTGCTGTTGTTCCAGCAGCCGTTTGGCATCAACGCCCTGGTTGGACTGATTGCATTGTCGGGCATCCTGATGCGCAACACGCTCATCCTTATCGGTCAGATCCACGAAAACGAAGAAGCCGGGATGGAAACCTTCCACGCGATCATCGAGGCGACGGTTCACCGGGCGCGCCCGGTGATCCTGACCTCCCTGGCAGCGGTGCTGGCCTTCATTCCGCTGACCCATTCGGTGTTCTGGGGAACGCTTGCCTACACGTTGATCGGCGGCACCATCGCCGGCACCGTGATGACGCTGGTCTTCCTCCCGGCGATGTATGCCATCTGGTTCAAGGTCCGAGCGGACAAGACCCGCGTTGCCTGAAAGTGGCTTGGATCTCTTTTACATGGGAAGTGAGTCATGAACATTGCCGACAAAGATCGCATCGTAGTGACCGGAATGGGTGTGGTGAGCCCGCTGGGCTGCGGCGTGGAAACGGTGTGGTCGCGCCTGCTGGCGGGACGTTCCGGAATTGGCCCGCTGGGCGATGCGCTTTCCGCCGGAACGGGCTGCGACGTAGGCGGCCGCGTGCCCGACCGGGTGCAGGATCCTGAGGCGGGCTTCGACTCCAGCGACATCATCGCGCCGAAAGATCTGAAGAAGATGGACCGGTTTGTCGAGTTTGCGCTGGTAGCCGCCCACGAAGCGCTTGCGCAGGCCGGGTGGCGTGAGGCTGATGAGCGTGGCCTGCTGCGAACGGCGACCGTGATTGCGACGGGGATCGGTGGCTTTGGATCCATCGTCAATGCGGTGCACACCACCGAAAGCCGTGGGCCTGGCCGGTTGTCGCCTTTCACTGCGCCTACCTTCCTGGCCAATATGGCGGCAGGGCAGGCGTCGATCCGGTACGGGTTCAAGGGGCCGCAGAGCGCACCCGTCACGGCATGCGCGGCGGGCGTCCAAGCCATTGGTGATGCGGCGCGCCTCATCCGGTCCGGCGATGCGGACATTGCACTGTGTGGTGGCGCGGAAGCTGCGATGCATCGGGTCAGCCTGGGCGGCTTTGCGGCGGCCAAGGCACTGAGCACGTCGTTCAACGACACGCCACAGGCAGCGTCCCGGCCGTTTGATGAGCAGCGGGACGGCTTCGTCATGTCCGAAGGGGCAGGGCTGCTGGTGATCGAGCGGCTGGATCATGCGCTGGCGCGTGGCGCCACCCCGCTGGCCGAGCTGGTCGGCTACGGCACCACCTCCGATGCGTATCATCTGACTGCGGGCCCCGACGACGGCAGTGGTGCGCGCAGGGCGATGGAGATCGCGCTGGCGCAGGCGGGCATTGCCGCCGGGCAGGTCGACCACATCAACGCGCACGCAACCTCGACCCAGGTGGGGGATCGGGCAGAGCTTGCGGCCATGCGTGCCCTGTTCGGTGCCCGCCCAGATCTTCTGATCTCTGCCACCAAGTCCAGCACCGGGCACCTGCTCGGGGCAGCTGGCGGCATCGAAGCCATCTTTACCGTGCTTGCTTTGCGCGATCAGGTCGCACCAGCGACACTCAACCTCGGCCGCCCCGATCCGTTGGCCGAAGGGCTTTCGATCGTCGCCGGCGTGCCGCGCAAGGCTGGCATCGAGTTCGCGTTGACCAATGGATTTGGTTTTGGCGGCGTCAAYGCCAGTGCACTGTTCAGGCGCATGTGAGCGTGGCTGCCTCCAGCGGCTTCCCAAGCAAAACCGCCCTGCGCTGGGAAGGTGCACGGGCGTTGAGCCGGCGCTGGATGCTGGATGCCGCCGGCACTGTGTTTGCTGAAGAAGGGTTCGAGAACGCGACGATGAAGCGTATTGCCGAGGTCTGTGGCGTCACCAAGGCCACGATCTATGCGCACTATCGTGACAAGGCGCGGCTCTACAAGGCGGTCATGGACGGCCATCTGGCATCGATACCGGATGCCCGGCTCGACCCGCACGGAGCAATGGATCTTGGTGATGTGCTGATGCGCATCAGTGGCGGCATCGAACGGTTGGCAGCGGACCCGCCATGCCAGGCCTTCTGCCGGACGCTGTCGCGTTCTGATCATGCACGTGATGTCTACATGGAACACTGGAGCACGAAACTGGAACCGTATCTGGACCTTGCGACACGAGCGATGGCGAGCGCCCCGGTCCGCTCGAGCCACCCGGGTGACAGTGAGAAGTTCCTCAGGCTCATCCTCACAGAACATGGCCTGCCTCATGGGGCGATGCCCGTGTCCGGGAGTGAAGCAACCGTGGGGCTCTTCATGCGCGCCTATGGGATGACGCTGCCGGAGGCCTGAAAGACTCCCCGGGAACATTGAGTCGACGCCTCAAGGCCATCCGGCTTTCGCCATGGCCCGACCAGGCATTCAGCGCACGCTCGATTTCAGTCCAGGAAGCATGACTTCATGCACTGCAGATTGACTACAAATGTAGTCATTATCTCTGTGTCCATTGAAGGATCCTGCCATGAGAGCACCTCTGCTTGCCTGCCTGTTCTTCCTGGCGCTACGCCCGTTTGCGGCCGCAGCCAACACGCCTGATGCCTTGGCAGCGATAGAGCGGAATGCCCGCAACGCGCATTCCGACGCGGTCTACATTGAAAGCGGGCGCGGGGTGCTGCTGCAGATCGCGCCGGCAGCCGGTGAAGACCGCATCCACCTGATGTCGGCGACCAAGTCCGTCGTCGCCCTGGCCATCGGGCTGCTGCTCGATGACGGCAAGCTCGCATCCATCGACGAACCGGTCAGCACGGTGTACCCGGAATGGCGCCAGGGCAGGAAGCGGGACATCACGATCCGGATGTTGATGGACCACACCTCCGGCCTGCAGAACGTGGCCAACGCGGGGGTGGAACTGGAGGGCGCGCCGGATCTGGTGAAGCTGGCGCTGGCGGCCGAGGTGTCCAGCGATCCAGGCACCACCTTCGCCTACAACAACAAGGCGACCAATCTTCTGCCGGACATCGTGCAGCGGCTTGCCGGCAAGCCACTGGATGTCTATCTGGACGAACGGTTGTTCAAGCCGCTTGGCATCACCGGCCATGCATGGATGAAGGACCAGGCCGGGACGCCCATGGGCATGGCCGGACTGTCGTTGTCGGCGGTTGATCTTGCAGCGATCGGACGATTGATGCTGGACGGCGGCGTCACCCCGGACGGCAAGCGGTTGCTGAGCGAACGCTCGGTAGCGTTGATGACCGCCGAAAGCGCGCGTTCCCCCGACGTCGGCCTGTTGTGGTGGCGCATCCCCGCATGGGAGCACTACCGATTGAAGGCCGGTGCAGCCACGCTTCTGAGCGCTCGCAGCATGGATGCCGTGATGCTGGACGCGCTGCTGGCCGCCGACGGCCAGGTATTTGACAGCAAGTCAGCGCTGATCAGCTTCCTGGCCGAACGGCTGGGACCGAGCTGGCCACAGCGCTACGCTGCGGAAATCACTGGGCGTGGACTGRAGCTCGGCGACATCTTCGACATCGACCGAGGGCCGGTAGTGGCATACGCCGCCAACGGCTATCTCGGCCAGCACCTGGTCATTGTTCCCGACAAGGGCGTGGTGGCGGTAAGGCAGATTCAACGGCGGGAGAGCCACAGCGCCCCGCTCGACGATTACGCCGCGTTTCCCATGGATGTACTGCGGCTGGCAGAGACGCTGTGACCGGCCAGTACGCTAGGGAATGCGGCAGCTCGCGAACACATCCAGTCCCGGCTGGTAGATACCGCTGCTGATAGCGAACAGTCCCAGCAGGGAGTGGAAGAGATTGTCGTGGCTGTAGGATCCGGTGCCCGCAGCATRGCGCAGGCAGCCAGATCAAGGCGGGCATGGGTTGCAAAGCCCGGGGAGAACCACATCACCATCGGCACCTGGGTCTGCTCGCGTGGCGCAATGAAGTAGGGCGTTCCGTGCAGATGCAGGCCGCGCTCGCCAAGCGACTCGCCGTGATCGGAGACATAGATCAGTGCAACGTCACGCTGCTCCGAATAGGTCTGCAGCAGGTCGATGGCCTTGCCCAGCAGCCGGTCGGTATAGACCAGCGTATTGTCGTAGGTGTTGGTCAGCCAGCACGCTCTGCACCTGCCGGCCCTGGGCACGGCGGACCAGCGCCTTGATGCGCGCGTCCAGCTCCTTCAGGGAAAAGGGCTTGACCAGGTAATCATCCGCACCCAGCGCGAGCCCCTGCACGCGGTCTTCCACCGGATCACGGGCGGTCAGCATCAGGATCGGAACCGGGTTCTGGAACTTCTCGCGGAGTGTCTGGCACAGTGCCATGCCATCAAGACGGGGCAGCATCAGGTCCAGCAGGATGGCATCGTAATCATTCTGCGTTGCCCTGCGCAGGCCGCTGGCACCATCCCGTGCGTCGTCAAGTACGTAGCCCAGTGGCTCGAAGAACGCGTAAAGGTTGGCAACCAGCTCGGGGTTGTCTTCAATGATGAGCAGTCGTGTCATTGGCTACGTGCATCCGTGCATGAGCACCGGACTTTGGACGATCACCTGTGGTTTGCCAAGTGCGGGGAGGTGCTGCAGGCCATCGCCGGGCGCGGCGACAGGCGGCTGTGATAGCGTGCCAGGATGAAGATCCTTGCCATATCCGGTAGTGCACGCCGGCTGTCCACCAACACCGCATTGCTGAGGGCGCTGGAAGAAATCGCGCCGCCGGATATCGAGCTGACGACCTGCGCCGATCTCGGCGGACTTCCCGTTTTCTCTCCCGACCTTGAAGATCTGCCCTTGCATGACAGCGTCGTGCGCTTCAAGCACTGCATTGAAGCCAGCGATGGCATCCTGATTTCAAGCCCCGAGTACGCAAGAGGCATTCCCGGCGGCCTGAAGAACGCCATGGATTGGCTGGTATCGGGCGACCTTGTGGTTGCAAAGCCCATCGCCTTGGTGCACGCCTCGCATCGCGGCGACGACATGCTCGCGTCTCTCCGGCTTGTGCTGTCGACCATCAGTTCCCGCTTCAACGAGGAACTGTTCCTGCGCTTTCCTTTCATGAAGATGGAGCCGGAGGCCATTGCCAGTGCTGTAAGACAACCGGTCAATCGCGCGCCGGCAGAGGCCTTTCTTCAGGAATTCGCCCGCTACTGCGGCCGACCGCAGGGTGATCGCGCATGATCGATAGCGCGGCCTGCTGACAAGGGCCGTCCGGACACGCACCGTGCGTCCGCAAGGCCCGGCCATGCGCTTGCGGCGTCAGCGGGTCACAGGGGTGCAGATGGGAATAGCCTGCAGCGTCCACGAACTGCGGCAGCGTCCACAGCTGGCCATTGGGCCCCCAGCGCCTGCAGACGCTGTACATGTCGCCGGCAATGAGGGTGAGGGCGCCGCATTGCTGAACGCGGGTTTGCGGGCGCCCATCGGGTCCGGTCGGGCGCACGGATTCATTCACAGGCGCTGCCCTATATTCCGGGTCACAACACCGCATACCGCGGCTGGACCGGGAGCATTCCCATGAAAACCGGACATTTGCTTGGCATTGCCCTGGGCGCTGCAATCACCCTGGTGGCTACCCCTGCCTGGGCCGATCCGCCGCACCATGCACGTGGCAACGGACCGCCGCCCCACGCAGGCGGCCCCCACAACCGCGACGCACCCCCGCCGGGCTGGCAGAAAAAGGCATGGCGCCGCGGTGACCGCTTGCCCTGGGCCGAGGTTGACCGCCGCTACTGGGTGGACGACTACGCGCATTACCGTCTGCGCGATCCCGGCCGCGGTCAGCGGTGGGTGCGGCAGTCGGATACGGAATACCTGCTGGTGGAGATCGCCACCGGCGTGATCATCGACGCCTTGCGTCGCTAGGGATTCCGGCACGAGCCCCCGGGCGGCGCGCAGCCGCCGCGGGGGTAATGGCGGCACGGCCGCCGGTGACATCGCGCTCTCACCCCGGCAACTCGCACTTCATCTTGCCGTCCACGTAATACGGCTTGGGTACGTTCGGGTTGTCGCTGGTCTTCTCAAAGACCACTTCGAACGACGCTGCGTCGGGCGAGCCCTTGCGATCGGTACACGCGTCGTGGAGTTTTTTCTTGAYCGCGGCAATGCCGGCCTCGCGGTTGGCACCGTCGGCGCTGTTGGTCAGGTTCACGGTTTCAGCCAGGGCCAAGGGGCTGAAGGCAGACAGGCAGCCGGCGATCATCAGGGTATGCAGCTTGGTCAAGGGTGCACCTCGCGGAAGTCCAATGAGGCGGTCAGCATAATGCGGGAGCGTTAACAGCACGTGCCCGCTGGCGGCAGTTGGCTTGGCTGATGTTGTTTGGTACAAGCCAAGCTGTCGAAGATCAGAGAATGGGCGCGAGCCATGTCCGAACCCTATTCGGCCCTGCTCAGGCTGCAGCTGCCGCGCGAGCGTCTTGCACGCTGGTTGGCGGCCCCGGTGCCTGCAGCATCGAGGTGGGATGACTGGCGATCCATCGCCGGCCGGTGGCGCCTGCCCGGCGGCGTCGATCTGGCTGCGTCCAGTGATGTGGAGCTGGGTGAATTCCTCTCCGATTGCACTGCAATGCTGGCCCGGCATGCGGACAATCGCGCCGCGTTGGCCGCCCTCCTGGAATCGGCGCAGGCGGAGAACATCAAGGTTGCGGCCTACGATCGGGCCGGGGCGTACTTCGTTGCAGGGTCACTGACGTATTCCGAGAACCTCTATGATCTGGTCGTGTTCCTGGCGATGGCGCGGGGCGCCGCCGATTTCCTTGAGCCTGGCGAGCACGGCGTGGCACTGGTGCACGACTACCTATGGGCCGAGGACGGTGAGCGGGAGACGGTTGCCGCGGTCCACCTCGCCGGCAAGGGCGATTCGGGCTTCATGACGCCGGCGCAGGCCGGCGAGACCGCTGCGACCTTCGATGCAATGGTCGAGTTCATGCTGGACGGAGCGGACGACCCGCAGTTCACTCCACGCAATCAGTTCGACCGTATCCAGGAGCGCGGCCATGCGGCCCAGGAGAACTAGATGACAAGCACAGGCACCCGCAGGGATCCAGTCAGCAGGAGAGCACGCTGCTTGCCCGGCGCCCTTGTGCTCTGCTTCTGCATGCTGGCCGGATCTGCGCTGGCGCAGACATCGCCGGTCACGCGCACCTGGTTCGTGAGCGGAGCAGAGTTGGCCAAGCTCCTGCAGGGCAGGGGTGAAGACGGATTCTGCAGCGGCGATCAGTGCCGGAACCTGGCGAGCGCCCGCGCGGGCGCCTACATCCAGGGCGTTGCGGATACAGGCCGAGGGCAGTGGTGTGGCCAGGGACATATTCTCCCCCATGAACTGGTCGACCGTGTGTCTTCGCACATCCGGCAGCTACCCGCCGAACGACTGCATCAGGATGCCGCATCTCTGGTCATTGAAGCGCTGGAGACTGCGCTTCCCTGCCAGCAGGCGGCGTCTACCAGCGACCGCGCCCACGCCGCGCGGAGTGGGCGATGAGCCCCTGTCGCCGCTGCAGGTCGCCTGGCCGGAACAAAGCGAGAGCTGCCGCATGCGAGTGATGGAGACAGCGTTGTCTGCCGACGTGCTGGCCCTGCTGGAGACCAGCGGCCTGCCTACGGAGGATCTGCGTGCAGGCAGGCCGATCACCTTTCTGGCAGCGTCGTTGAATGGAGAGCTGCTCGGTTGCGTGGGCTATGAATCGAGCCGCGACGTCGTGCTCCTGCGCTCGTTGGCGATCCAGCCGATGTCGCAGGGCAGGGGCCTGGGGCGGCAACTGGTGGTGGAACTGCAGCAGCATGCCAAGGCGGCGGGTGGCAGGACCGTGTTCCTTCTCACGACCACGGCAGCACCGTTCTTCGAGCAGCTTGGCTATGAGCGTGTCGCGCGTGATGCAGCACCGGGATTCATCGCTACGTCGACGCAGTTCAGCGAACTGTGCCCAGGCTCGGCCCAGCTGATGATGCGTCGGCTGTAGGCCGGCCGGGACCCGGCGGGTGCTTCAGCCCCCTTGTCCATCGATGTCCGGCGCCTGCCGCGTTGCGATCCGGGATGCACGGCGTGCAGAGGACAGCGGCGGTGTCGATACCGAGGCGCGCGTGATCAACTGATGCGCAAGTACGTGGTTGACGGTGGCGCGCCTTGAAGAGGAGGGGCGGCGCATTTCCCGCAGCAGGATGTCTATCGCGTTGTCCGCCATCTCTGCGACCGGCTGATGGATGGTGGTCAGTTCCGGCCACACCATGGTCGCGGCGGAGGTATCGTCGAAGCCCACCACCGAAAGATCCCCCGGCACCTGCAGGCCGCGGCGGTGGGCCACTGAAACAACCGCCGATGCCATGTCATCGTTGCTGGCGAAGATCGCACTGGGTGGCGGGACCTGGGCCAGCAGCCGTTCGGCTGCCTCCAGTCCGGAACGGTAGGTGAAGCAGCCGGGTTGCACGAGCGCGTCGTCGTAGCCGATGCCGGCATTGGCCAGTGCATCCCGGTAGCCCTGCCAGCGGTGCGCGCTGGCGGTCTGGTTCGGGTCGCCCTTGATATAGCCGATGCGGGTATGCCCGTGGGCGATGAGGTGCGACACCATGTCATGGCTGGCCTGGCGGTCGTCGATGCGCACGCAGGAGATCCTGTCGCTGAAGCGGCTGGAGGCGATGGAGACGACGGGAATGCCCGCGTTGACGAATACCTCGACGATGTCCTTCGATTCACACAGCGGCGGCGGAAGAATCACGCCTGCCACGGTGGTGGCGAGTTGCCGTGCCGCCTCGCGACGCGCCGGGGCGCCCAGCTCATCCCAGGCAGCGATGACCAGCTGCGCCGCCGACCGGGTGGAACCGCGCAGCGCGCCGACCAGCAGTTCGCGCAGGTAGCTGGAGCTGGGGTTGGTGTAGATCAGGGCGATGCAGGTGTGCTGCGCCGCAGCCAGGGCGGAGGCAGCAGGGTTGGGCCGGTAGTCCAGCGCCAGTACGCTGCGCAGGACGCGTTCGCGGTTGCCTTCGCGTACCCCGGCATGGCCGTTGATGACGCGTGACACCGTCATGGCGGAAACACCGGCATGGGCAGCGACGTCATCGATGGTGATGGCGCTTGCTTTTCGACGGACCGCTTTATGGCCGTTTTTCAAGGCTGGATTCCTTTGCTGCGCTGCATGATGACAAGCGCGATTGCGGATGAGTAGTCTGCGCCGTGACGCGATGGTAGCGCTACCACTGGGCCGGTGTAAGGCCAGCGGATGCCCCCCCTTTACCGCGCGGCTGTTCCGGCAAGTCTGAAAGCGAGTTTGAGTCGCAGTGGGTGCAAAGCGCACTGCGATGTTCGGTGTGGAAGACGGGCGTCGCCCGTACGTGCCCCCAGGAGGGGCGGTACATCCATTCGATCGTATGTCAGAGGGGAGAGTCATGAGCGCTGCTACTTTCCGTCGTACCCCAGGCCGGAGGGCTCGTCGATGAGCCGGACGCTGGCGAAGTTCACTTCCAGGGCCATGTTCACCTTTGTCGGTGGCGTCCTGGTCATCAACCCCGCATTCGCACAAGAGGCGTCAACACCGGCACCCGTCGCCGGGCAGCAGAATCCGCCCAGCCCGACACAGCTGGACACCGTGCAGGTCACCGGCATCCGCAACAGCCTCAGCCAGGCCATGGACATCAAGCGTGATTCGGCCGGCGTGGTGGATGCGATCAGTGCGGAGGACATCGGCAAGTTCCCCGATACCAACCTGGCCGAATCCCTGCAGCGCATCACCGGCATCTCGATCGAGCGCCGTGATGGTGAGGGCGCACAGGTAACGGCGCGTGGTTTCGGCCCTCAGTTCAACATGGTGACGCTCAACGGGCGGCAGATGCCCGGCGCCGATGCGTTCGGTGCGTCGGGGCAGGTCGCCATCGGTGGTGTCGACGGCGGCACCCGTGCCTTCAACTTCGCCCAGCTGGCCGCTGAAGCCATCAATGGCATCGAGGTCTACAAGACCAGCCAGGCCAATGTCCCCAGCGGTGGCATCGGTGCCACCATCAACATCCTGACCTCCCGGCCGTTCGACCACGAGGGCATCGTCGCCAGTGCCGGGGCGAAGGCCGTCTCCGACCGCAGCCAGCCGTTCGGCGACGACCTGACGCCGGAACTGTCCGGCATTTTCAGTTACGCCAATCCCGACAAGACCTTCGGCGTGGGCGTGAGCGCCAGCTACCAGAAACGCAAGGGCGGTTCGGTGCAGGCCACCGACAACTACTGGAACGTGCAGCCGTGGACCGGCGCGATGCCGGGCAACCCGAGGGTGGTCAATGCGCCGGCGATCGGTGCGCTGTATGCGCGGCCGAACGACCTGCGCTATGCCTTCTCCGAATTCGAGCGTGAGCGCATCAACGGCCAGGCCGTGCTGCAGTTCGCGCCGACCGATGCGGTGACCTTGACCCTGGATTACACCTATTCGACCAACGAGATCACTGAAAATCGTGGCGAGCAGGGCATGTGGCTGCAGAACAGCAACTACACCGACGTCGAATTCGATACCAGCGGTGCGGTTGCCACGCCGATCTACATCCGTGAAATCGCCGGCACCAAGGATTTCGGCCTTGAGCAGCAGCGCAGCATGCAGAAGTACAAGCTGGGTTCGCTCGGCCTGAACGCGGTCTGGAATGTGACCGACCGCTTCAAGCTCAGCTTCGATGCGCACAACTCGAAGAACGAAAGCCGCCCGAACGATCCGCTC
>NZ_JBFTOJ010000078.1:0-18034 GCF_056397905.1 Stenotrophomonas sp. 05L414_2 | reverse complement strand
AGCGAGCCGAGCACCGCAGGTCCGGCGAGGGCGAAGAGGCGCCGATGTCCTGTAGAGCCGACTGTTAGTCGGCTGACTTCTGCGCGCCGCCCCTCGACGGGCCGAGGAGCGCAGGGCACCGGTGCGCAGCACCGGCTCGCGACCTGGCGGCGTGTTTCTTTGGTTACTTTCTTTGCACGAGCAAAGAAAGTGACGCCTCCCCGCAGGCGCGGGAAAAGGCTGCCGGGCAGCGCCCGGCACTACCAGTGTGTCGGACGACGCTGCGTCGGCGCCGTCAGCCCTTCTGACTCACCGCCACGCTACCGAGAATCAACGCACCCGCAATCAGCATCTGCAGCGTCACCGGCTCGCCCAGGAACAACCAGGCGAACGCAGCGCCGAACAGCGGAACCAGATAGGTCACCGTTGACGCGCGCGACGGGCCGATGCGGCCGATCAGGCGATAGAACATCAGGAAGGCGAATCCGGTGCAGACCACGCCCAGCGCGATCGCCGCGCCCCATGCCTTGCCCGGAATCGGACCCTGCGGCAGATGCGTGAGCGCCATCGGCAACAACCACAATGAGGCGCACGACAACGTGGCAGCGGCGGCCGCAGCCGAAGGCAGACCGGTCATGTGCCGCTTCACCAGGTTCACGCCCAGGCCGTACAGCAGCGAGGCGGCGGCACCGGCCAGTACGGCCGTGCCGATGCTCAGCCCCGAGATCTTGGCCGTGGCCAGCACCACCACGCCGGCAAACCCCACCAGCAGCGCGCCGGCACGGCGCACCCCGATCTTCTCGCCGAAGAACAGGAAGGCGATCAGTGCGGCAAACAGCACCGTCATCGCATTGCAGATCGCACCGATGGCCGCCGGCGCACGCTCTGCGGCGTAAGCGAACAGCACGAACGGCAACGCCGAATTGACCAGGCCGATCGGCGCCAACCACAACCAGCGGCGCGGTGGGAACTGCGCGCGTGCGCGCCACAGGAACGGCAGCAACACCAGTGCGCCCAGCACCAGCCGTACCTCGACCAGGGCGAACGGCCCGAATGAAGGCACCGCCACCCGCATGAACAGGAACGAGCAGCCCCAGATCGCGCCGAGCAGGGTCAATTCCAGCGGTGTGCGCCAATCACGCTCGGTCGCTTGGGGTATCGCATTCATATGCTCTGTCCGTTCGTCATCGTGGCGCTGTTCCGGCCACACAGGATCAGCCGCAGACGCCCGCTGCACAAGCGCGTAGTATCGCTGCCAGCCACAAATATGGTTTGAGGCCGGACATGCTGCTACGCCCTTCCCTGCTTCCCGCCCTGGCCGTTTTCGCGGTCGCTGCGCGCCATCAGAACTTCGCCCAGGCCGCGCAGGAACTGCATCTGACCGCCAGCGCGGTCAGCCACCATGTGCGGCGCCTGGAAGAGGTGCTGGCCACGCGCCTGTTCCTGCGCCATGCACGCGGGGTACGCCTGACCGCCGAAGGCCGGCAGTTGGCCGACGCCGCCAGCGCGGCGTTCACCGATGTCGCCGCCGTCGCCCACCATCTGCAGCCGGACGCGGACAGCGTGCCGCTGCGGATCGCGACGCTGCGCTCGCTGTCGTACTGCTGGCTGCTGCCACGGCTACCGCGTTTCACCCAGGCCCATCCACACATCCGCATCGAGCTGCACACCGGCAGTGGCCTGGACCGTTACGACGAGAACGGCCCGGAGGTCGGCATCCGCTACGGACTGGGCCAATGGCCCGGACTGCATGCGCAGCACCTGATGGACGACAACCTGTTTCCCGTCGCGTCCCCCGCGCTGCCGGGAGTCGAAGTACTGCAGGACCCGGCACGCATCGCCGAGCTGCCGCTGCTGAGCGATCTGTCACCACAAGGCTGGCGCGATTGGTTCCGCCATGCCGGCGTGCGTCCGCCGTCACCGTTGCCGGCGATGCACACCTTTGCCGACAGTACCGACGCGATGCGCGCGGCGGTGTACGGCATGGGCGCGGTGCTGGCGCGTACCCACGTCGCCCAGCCGTACCTGCAGCGCTATGAGCTGGTACGCCTGCCTGGCCCTGCACTGAAGGCACGCTATGCCTATTACGTGGTGCATGCCGAAGGGCGGCCGCCCAGCCCCGCCGCAAGGCTGTTCATCGACTGGCTGCTGGGCCAGGCAGCGGATGAGCGCACGCCGGTGCCGGCGTTGCCAGACAGCCTGCTGGGCCGACCGAGCACACCCGGCTGACTGCGCCCTCACCCGATCTTTGCCCAGCGCTGGCTAGGCTGCAGGCGAACCCCACAACGTGCTTCCGCCATGGCCCTGCTGCGACTGAGAATTACCGGAACCGAAGATGATGCCCGCGCGATCAGCGACCTGCTGCTCGGCCTGGAAGGCATCGAACACGTCGAAGAGACCGACGACCTGATGCCGCACATGGACGACGATGACTCCAGCTCGGCCGGCCTGTCCGACGACATCGGCCCGGGCACCCACGAACTGGAAGTGGAAGTAGGCAACGAGAGCACCGCGCAGAAAGTGCGCGATGCGGTGCAGGAACTGGCACTGGAACTGGATGTGTTCGTCGAATACGAGACCGACGAAGGCTGAGCGTCCGCCGGGCATGGCCCGGCGCTACCCGATGCTCGAGGCACGTCGGTAACGCCGGGCCATGCGCCGTCTGTTCCGGTAGCGCCGGGCCATGCCCGGCGAATACGCGGCGCAGTTCGATCAGGGCTTGCGGCGTCGGCGACGGATCAGCGCGCGGACGATCCAGGCCATCACCAGCGCCACCACGCCCACCGGCAGCAAAGCGGCCGCGGCACGGATCAGGAACGCCACGCTGGTGCTGAGAATGCTGCCCGACTCGCTCAGGGCTTCGCCGATCTCGCTGCGGCTGCGCTGGCCGGACGTCGTGTCGAAGTGCAGGGTCACCAGCTGGGTATCAATGCGCCTGCGCTGCTGGGCGGCGTCCTTGTTGGCCTGCTCCACCCCCGCCTCGATCTCCGACAGGCGCGTAGTGATCGCCATCAGATCCTCGATCTTCAGATCGCCGCGGTCCTGGTAGGACAGCAGCCGCGCGTGCTCCTTCTCCAGCCGAGCCCTGGTCAGCGCGGTGTCGGCCACCTGCTGGGCCAGGTCCTCGGCACGCGTGTTGCGCGCCTGCAGCGTGCCGCCCTCGCCGGCCAGGCCGATCAGCGATTCCACGCCCTTCGGCGCGATGCGTACCTTGACTTCGCCACTGGGCTGTTCGCCACTGCGCTGATCCACCTGCAGCACCGCGCACTCACCGAACTTTGCGTTCTGGCACGCCTGTGCGACCTGCTGGATGCGCGGGGCGATCTGCGCTGCTTCCAGCTGCACCTGCACATCGTGCTCGTAGGCCAGGAAAGCGCCTTCCGGCGAAGCGACAGCGGCATCGGCATCGGCAGCGACTGCGCCGGCCTCCTGCGCTCGCTCACCGTTCTTGGCACAGGCCGCCAGCGCCAGCAGCAATGCCGGCACGATAACCACGCGCGTCCACACGCGAGGCGCCGTCATCGCGAGGCTCCGTCGAACGCGGTGATCGACAGCCCACCCAGCTCGACCTGTGGCAGGCAGCGCACGTTGATCGCCACCATCGGCTGGCCACTGCGCGGGTCCACCGCCTCGCTGTACGGCGCGGTGCCGCACTCGCGGCAGTGATGGTGATCAATGTTATGGGTGTTGAACTGGTAGGTCGCCACGTCGGCGATATCGGTGCCCAGCTGGAACGCCTCGCGCGGGGCGAACCAGAGCAGGCTGCCGCGGCGGCGGCACATCGAACAGTTGCAGTCGATGACGTCCTTGATGGGGGCGTCGGCCTGCACGGTGAATGCGATCCTGCCGCAATGGCAGCTTCCCTGGTATTCCATGTCCCGCGCTCCGCTGGAGAGTCCTTGTATGCGCCCATGGTAATCCTATGGCAC
The DNA here is from genome assembly GCF_056397905.1 of Stenotrophomonas sp. 05L414_2. NCBI lineage: Bacteria > Pseudomonadati > Pseudomonadota > Gammaproteobacteria > Lysobacterales > Lysobacteraceae > Stenotrophomonas > Stenotrophomonas sp. 05L414_2. The sequence goes on along the minus strand of NZ_JBFTOJ010000078.1, from coordinate 14,126 downwards.
GGGGACAAAGCAGCCCTGGGGGCCTATGCTCGAGGATTGACCCCGTACAGGAATGCCGATGCGCCCGCATCTTCTTGCCCTCGCCCTCGCCGCCGCCCTCGCCGGTTGCCAGCCGGCCGATGCCCCGACCAGCGGTTCCACCCCGGCCGCCAGCCAGCAGGCCGGAGATGCGGCGGTCGACGCCGCCTTCGCCGACCTGTCCAAGCGTGCCCTGGATACCTGGATGCAGCTGTCCCCGGTCAGCGCCACCCAGATCGGCGACCACCGCTATGACAGCGAGATCGACGACCTGAGCGCGGCCGGCCAGCAGAAGACCGTGGACGCCTACAAGGGCCTGCTGGGCGAGCTGGACAAGATCGAGGTGGCCAAGCTGGGCCGCGAAAACCAGGTGGATGCAGCGATCCTGCGCAACCAGCTGCAGTCGGAAATCTGGAATGCCGAGGTCATGCAGTCCGGCAAGTGGGATCCGCAGCTGTACAACGGCGTTGCCGGCAGCGCGATCTACGGCCTGATGGCACGCGAGTTCGCGCCGCTGCCCGAGCGCCTGAAGGCCGCCACCGCGCGCATGGAGAAACTGCCGGCGATCTTCGCCCAGGCCCGCGAAAACCTGGATCCGGCACGCGTGCCGAAGATCCACGCCGAGACCGTGGCCAAGCAGAACAAGGGCATCCTCAGCATCGTCGATACCTTCATCACCCCGCACATCGGCGAGCTGCCGCAGGCCGACCAGCAGCGCCTGCAGGCCGCCATCGATGGCCTGAAGAAGGCCGTGGACGAACAGCAGACCTGGCTGGACAAGACCCTGGTGCCGAACGCCAAGGGTGACTTCCGCATCGGTGCGGAAAAGTACGACCAGAAGCTCAAGTTCGCGCTGAATTCCTCGCTGTCGCGGCAGGAGATCGGTGAGCGTGCACGCGCCGAACTCAAGCGCGTGCGCGAGGACATGTACGGCATCGCGCAGACCGTGCTGAAGGACAAGCCGGGCGCACCGGAAATGCCGGCGCAGCCGACCGACGAACAGCAGCAGAAGGCGATCGAGGCCGCGCTGGAGCTGGCCTACGCTGACAAGCCGGCGCGCGACAAGGTGGTCGACGACGCCAAGGCCGCACTGGAGCAGTCCACTGCGTTCGTCCGCGAGCACGACCTGATGACCCTGCCCGACGCGCCGGTGGACATCATCCTGATGCCGGAATTCCAGCGTGGCGTGGCCGTGGCCTATTGCGATTCGCCGGGCCCGCTGGACAAGAACCTGAAGACCTTCTACGCGGTTTCGCCGATTCCGGACGACTGGAACGACAAGCAGGTCGATTCGTTCCTGCGCGAATACAACTCGCGCATGATCCACCTGCTGAGCATCCACGAGGGCACCCCGGGCCACTATCTGGAAGGCTGGCATTCGGCCAAGTTCCCCTCCACCCTGCGCGCGGTGCTGCGCTCGGGCCTGTTCGCCGAAGGCTGGGCGGTCTACACCGAGCGCATGATGCAGGAGCAGGGGTATCTCAACAACGACCCGCTGTTCCACCTGGTGCAGCTGAAGTTCTACCTGCGCACGATTTCCAACGCGATCCTCGACCAGGGTGTGCACGTGGACAACTGGGATCGCGAGAAGGCGATGCACCTGATGACCCACGACGCCTTCCAGCAGGAAAGCGAAGCCTCGGGCAAGTGGGTGCGCGCGCAGCTGACCTCGGCTCAGCTGCCGACCTACTTCGTCGGTGCGCAGGAACACTTCGACACCCGCAAGGCGATGCAGGACAAGCTGGGTGACAAGTTCAACCTGAAGGCCTACCACGACCAGATGCTGTCCTACGGCGCACCGCCGGTGCGCTTCGCACGCCAGCTGATGCTGGACCAGCCGATCGAGTGAGGGATCGGGTGTGAGTTGAATGAAAACGGCCCGGGGAAACCCGGGCCGTTTCTTTATCCGTGTGGCACAGCATCCACGCATGGCGTGGATCTACTGTTGCGCATCCACCGTGCGGCGTTGGTCATTGCTCCGCAGCTACAAAACCACCGGTCTGCCGTGCCCACAACCGCGCGTACAGTCCACCGGCCTCGATCAGCTCGGCATGGCTACCGGTCTCGACGATCCGGCCCTGGTCCATCACCACCAGCCGGTCCATGCGCGCGATGGTCGACAGGCGATGGGCGATCGCGATCACCGTCTTGCCGCCCATCAGCTCGTCCAGGTTGTCCTGGATGGCCGCTTCCACTTCCGAGTCCAGTGCCGAGGTCGCCTCGTCCAGCACCAGGATCGGGGCGTCCTTCAGCAGCACACGGGCAATGGCGATGCGCTGGCGCTGGCCACCGGACAGCTTCACCCCGCGCTCGCCGACATGCGCGTCGTAGCCACGACGCCCTTCCCCGTCGACCAGCGTGTCGATGAAGGCCTCCGCGCGCGCCTTGGCCACGGCCGCGCGCAGCTGCGCGTCGGTCGCATCGGGACGGCCGTACAGCAGGTTGTCGCGGATCGAACGGTGCAGCAGCGAGGTGTCCTGGGTGACCACGCCGATCTGCTGGCGCAGGCTTTCCTGGGTGACGTAGGCGATGTCCTGATCATCGATCAGGATGCGACCGCTTTCCAGGTCATACAGCCGCAGCAGTACGTTCACCAGCGTCGACTTGCCGGCACCGGAGGGGCCGACCAGGCCGATCTTCTCGCCCGGCTTCACCACCAGGTCCAGGCCGGCGATCACGCCGCCCTTCTTGCCGTAGTGGAAATGGACATCCTGGAAGTGCACACCGCCACGAGTCACCTGCAGCGGCACCGCATCCTCGCGGTCCTGCACGGTCAGCGGCTGGGCGATGGTGGTGATGCCATCCTGCACGGTACCGATGTCTTCGAAGATGCCGTTGATGGTCCACATGATCCAGCCGGACATGTTGTGGATGCGGATCACCAGGCCGGTTGCCAGGGTGATCGCGCCGACGGTGATGTGTCCGCCGTTCCACAGCCACAGTGCCAGGCCACAGGTGCCGGCGATGAGGAAACCATTGACGATGGCGATGGTCAGGTCCATGCCGGTGGTGATCCGGGTCTGCGCGCGGTGCTTGACCGCCAGCTCCTGGATCGAATCGGCGACATAGGCCTGCTCGCGGCCGCCGTGGGCGAACAGCTTCAGCGTGGGAATGTTGGTGTAGCCATCGACGATGCGTCCCATCGCCTTGGAGCGCGCCTCCGAGGCGATCCAGGCCCGTTCCTTCGCGCGCGGCACGAAGTAGATCATGATCACCACGTAGGCCAGCAGCCACAGGATCAGCGGCACCATCAACCGCCAGTCGGCCTGCGCGAACAGGTACAGCGCGGTGCCGGTATAGACCACGATGTACCACAGCGAATCGACCATCTGCACCGCCGACTCGCGCAGCGAGGTGCCGGTCTGCATCACCCGGTTGGCCATGCTGCCGGCGAAGTCGTTCTGGAAGAAGCTCAGGCTCTGCCGCACCACGTAGTTGTGCATCAGCCAGCGCGATCGATTGCTCAGCCCCGGCACGATGGCCTGGTTGACCAGCAGGTTGTGCAGGCCGACCAGGATCGGGCGCGCGATGACGGTGATGAACAGCATCCAGCCGAGGGTATCGGCATGGCGCTGGAAGAAGTCCGCACCAGGCTGCTCGGCAACCATGTCGACGATGCGGCCGAGGAAATCGAACATCGCCACTTCCACCAGCGCCAGCAGCAGGCCGGCGACCAGGGTGGCCAGCAGCACCGGCCACACCGGCCGCAGGTAGTGCAGGTAGAACGGCACCACGGTGCGCGGCGGCATGCGCCCGTCAATGGGCGGAAACACCGGAATCAGGGATTCAAACCAACGGAACATCGCATTCCCTCGCCATCGATAGCCGGCGGAGTATCCCACGCCGCGTGTGTACGCCGGCCGACGATCATTACCGGTTCCGGGTAGCGCCGGGCCATGCCCGGCGGATCGCCTGCAACCGCGCTACGCGCTCGCCGGACGTGGTCCGGCGCTACCCGTCCGCTCGGCCAAACGGTAGCGCCGCGCCCGGCGGCGTCATTTCACCGGCGTGAACAGCAGGTCCTGGAAATCGAAGCTGAAATCGGTCAGGTCCGAGATCGGCTGCATGCGCACCTCGCGCACTTTTCCATCCGGGTCCAGGCTGAAATTGACGAACGCATCGGCATTGAGCGAGCGGTCGTCCCAGCGCACGATGACGGGGTCGTGCTGCCAGTGCTCCAGGCGGCCGCTCAGCTGCGCGGTCTTTGCAAAGCGCAGGCGCAGGCCCTTGCCTTCCGCCGTCACCACCATGTCGCCATACCAGCGGTCGCGGTAGGTGGCCGCATACCCGGCCAGCGGCAACGACGGCCTGCTGCCCTTGTCACGCTCGGCCTGGTGCTTGGCCCACGCTTCGTCGGCCTTGTCCTGGCCCTTGGCCACGCCCTTGGCATAGGCATCCACCCAGTCGTGCTTTTCACCGCCAAGGTAGGCATCGAGCACGCTCAGCGTGATCGCATTGAAGGCCGCACCCACTTCCTGGTTGGTCAGCACCACCACGCCCAGCTTCTCGCCCGGCACCAGGGTCAGCCGCGAAACCATGCCCGGCCAGCCACCGGTGTGCCAGACCAGCTTCTGCCCGCGATAGTCGCTCAGGCTCCAGCCCTCGCCATAGCCGGCGAAGTTGGCCCGCGCCGGTGCCAGCTCCGGCACGCTCGGCGCCGGAATCGTCTGCGGCGTGATCATCTGCCACATCTGCTGCTGGCTCTTGGCGGTGAACAGCGCAGTGCCATCGGCCAGCTTGCCTTCGGCCAGCTGCACCTGCATCCAGCGCGCCATGTCGTGGGCACTGGAATAGATGCCGCCGGCACCTGCGTTGTTCGACCAGGTCAACGGTGCAACGGTGCGCAGGTCCTTGAAATCGTACTTGGCGTGGCCGACCGCAGCATTGTCGCCAGCCTTGAGGTGATCGGCGTTGTAGCGCGTGCCGGCCATGCCGACCTTGTCGAAGATGCGTGTCTGCAGGAACTGCTGGTAGCTCATGCCCGAGATGTGCTCGATCACCTGCTGGGCGACTGCATACAGGATGTTGTCGTAGGCATAGCGCTCGCGGAAACCGCCCTTCAGCGGCACCTGGCCGAGGCGCTGCACGACTTCGGCATTGCTGTAGGAGGTGGTCGGCCAGAACAGCAGGTCGCCTGCGCCCAGGCTCAGGCCACTGCGGTGGGAAAGCAGGTCTCGGATCGTCATCTGCCCGGTCACGAACGGATCGGACATGCGGAACGATGGCAGGTGGTCGATCACCTTGTCGTCCATCTTCAGCTTGCCGTCCTCGGCCAGCAGGTTCAGCGAGGTGGCAGTGAAGGCCTTGGTGTTGGAGGCGATGGCGAACAGGGTATCGGCCTCGACCGGCGCCGGCTTGCCCAGCTCACGCACGCCCCAGCCGCGTTCCAGCACCACCTGCCCGTCCTTGACCACGGCCACGGCGATACCGGGCACGTCGAACTGCGCGCGCACGCGCTCCACGGTCGCATCCAGGTCCTGCAGCTGCTGCGGGGTCGCCGCATTGGCCATGGTCGTGCACGCAAGCAGCACGGCTCCTCCGATCCAGGTTTTCATCCAGCACCATCTCCGAACAGGGGTAGCGGCCATGTGCAGGCCGTCACCGGGGTTTCGCGCGATGGTAACGGCCACGGGTGCAGCCTGCCCTGTGCCATAGGAGGGGTGTCATGGGTGCGAACGGCCAGAGCAGCAACGGCTCCACCATCATTCCGTGCCTGCGTTACCGCGATGCGCTGGCGGCCATCGACTGGCTGCAGCGCGCGTTCGGTTTCCACGCGCAGGCCGTGCATGCCGACGGCGATACGGTGCATCACGCGCAGCTGGTATTCGGCCAGGGCATGATCATGCTTGGATCTGCCAGCAACAGCGGCGAATGGGCCAAGCTGGCGGTGATGCCCGATGAAGTCGGCGGCCGGCAGACCCAGAGTGCCTGCGTGATCGTCACCGATGTCGACGCCCACTATGCCCGGGCCAAGGCTGCCGGTGCGCGCATCGTCATCGACATTGCCGACCAGGCCTACGGTGGACGTGGCTATGCCTGCGCCGATCCGGAAGGCTACCTGTGGTGGTTCGGCAGTTACGATCCATGGCGAGCGGAACACACGCAATGACGGCACGGCAAGCGTCTGCGGCGCCGGTCCGCTGCGGTATCGGCGGCTGGGTGTTCCCGCAATGGCGTGGGGGCGCCTTCTATCCGCCAGGACTGATCCAGCGCGAAGAGCTGGCCTATGCCAGTCGTGCGTTGCGCTGCATCGAGATCAACGGCACCTTCTACCGCACCCCGACAGCTGCCCAGTGCGCGCAGTGGGCAGCGCAGACGCCGGAAGGTTTCCGGTTCTCGATGAAGGCCCCGCGTCATCTGGTGCAGCGTCGCGACCTGTCGTCCACGATCGAGGCGGCCAGCGCGTTCCTGCAGGCGGCCGTCGCGCTGGGCGACCGGCTGGGCCCGTTGCTCTGGCAGTTCGACCCGCAGCACCCGGCCGATGCCGCGGCGCTGGATGCCTTCATGGCACAGCTGCCCAGGCAGCTGGATGGAACGGGGTTGCAGCATGCGTTGGAGGTGCGCAACGCCAGCGTCCATGGGCCGGAACTGGTGCAAGCGGCGCGCCGGCATGGCGTGGCCCTGGTGATCGAAGACAGCGACGAATCGCCACTGCATGGCGACATCACCGCGGGCTTCGTCTATGCACGGATCAAACGCAGCCAGGCCCGACTGGCCGAAGGTCTTCCCCAGCCGATGCAGCAGCGCTGGGCCACGCGCGCGCGGTGCTGGGCCCGGGGTGAGGCGGTGGACGACCTGCCCTGCCTGGCCGCACCGTCCCCGGCCGCGCCGCGCGAGGTCTACCTGCTGTGCATCGGCGCCGGCAAGGTGCGCAATCCGGCGGCGGCGATGGCACTGCAGCGGGTCATCGACGGCGCCAGCGGTCCACTGCCCACAGCAGTGTCCAGCCCAGCACGAACACCCCGCCGACGCGCAGCACGCTGAGGCCGAATGCACGCGAACCGATCGGCTGTACTTCCAGGAACGGGTACGGTGCGCTGCCCAACCACGAGGCCGTGAGCATCGCCCAGCCCAGGTAGGCCAGTGGCACCAGCAGGACCACACCCAACGCACGCCAGCGCAGGCCACCATGTGGCAGCAGCCCCGCCCAACCGGCCAGATACAGCAGCGGCACCACGTAGTGCAAGCCGGCATCGGCCCACCATTGCAGGCCAGTTGGCTGCCACAGCCCCTGCAGCGCCAGCAGATAGATCAGGCCGGTGACGCCGATGCACAGTGCCAGGGTGGCGGCTACCGTAGGTCGCAGTGCGCGGCCGCTGCAGAGCCAGAGGCAGCCCAGGCACACGGCCAGATTGCTGAGGATGGTGAAGTAGCTGAAGAAGCGCAGGCTCGCCACGCCGGGTCCCAGGCTGGCGCCGATGCCGCGCATCAGCAGGGCAAACTGCAGCAGCAACGATGCTGCAGCGACCAGCGCGGTCAACAGCGCCCAGCCGCGCAGCAGAAGAAAACGGGCAGCAGGCATGCACGGCTCCCTCGTGGCAACGCCGCGAGCATGCCACAGGCATCGCCCGCCGATGCGGCTTGCCTCACAATACGCCGATGAGCACACCCGACACCCGCAAAGCGCTTTGGCAGATCCACTTCTGTGTCCTGCTGTGGGGCGTCACCGCCATCCTCGGCAAGTTGATCACCCTGCCGGCGCTGCCGCTGGTGTGGTGGCGGATGCTGCTGGTGGTGGCGATGCTGGCGTTGCTGCCGCGGGTCTGGCGCGGGCTGCGCACGCTGCCGCTGCGGCTGGTCGCCGGCTATGCCGGTATCGGCGCGCTGGTGGCCCTGCATTGGCTGACCTTCTACGGCGCGGTGAAGCTGGCCAATGCCTCGGTTGCCGCCACCTGCATCGCCCTGGCACCGGTGTTCACCTCGATCATCGAGCCCTGGGTGGCCAAGCGTCCCTTCCAGCTGCGCGAACTGGCCTTCGGCCTGGCGGTGCTGCCCGGTGTGGCGCTGGTGGTGGGTGGCGTGCCCGACGGCATGCGCCTGGGCGTGTTGATCGGCGCGCTCTCGGCCCTGCTGGTGGCAGTGTTCGGCTCGCTCAACAAGCGCATGGTCAGCCATGCCGATCCGCTGACGGTCACCGCACTGGAACTTGGCGCGGGCACGCTCACCCTGACCCTGCTGGCACCGCTGATGCCGTACCTGCTGCCAGCGCTGGCCAGCCCGTTGTGGATCGTTCCCGACCTGCACGACGGCATCCTGCTGCTGGTGCTGGCCGGTGTCTGCACGCTGCTGCCGTTCGCCCTGGCCCTGGTCGCGCTGCGCCACCTCAGCGCCTACACCGTGCAGCTGGTCACCAACCTGGAACCGGTCTACGCCGTGTTGCTGGCCGTGGTGCTGCTGCGCGAGCAGCATGAAGTCACCCCGTGGTTCTACCTGGGCGTGGCGATCATCGTCGGTGCCGTGTTCCTGCATCCGCTGCTCAACCGCCGCAAGCGCGTGCAGCATCCGGAAATCCTCGGAACATCCGAAGCGCGCAACATCGCCGATTGAGCGCGTCCGCGCATTGCGTGGATCTTCCCGGCACCCGTCTCAGCGCTGCGGCCAATGCCAGGCCGGTGCATCCAGCAGGCCCTGCCCGCTCAGCAGCGTACGCCCGTGTTCCTTGTGCAGGTGCATTGAATGGCACTGCGGTGCCTGTTCCAGCGCGGCAATCAAGCGCGTGGCGTGCGATACCACCCAGACCTGGCTGCGTGCACTGGCGGCGATGATCAACCGTGCAAGCGCCGGTAGCAGGTCCGGATGCAGGCTGGTCTCCGGCTCGTTGAGCACCAGCAGCGGTGGCGGCCGTGGCGTGTGCAGGGCCGCGGCCAGCAACAGGAACCGCAGCGTGCCGTCGGACAGCTCGGCCATCGACAGTGGCCGCAGCAGACCGGGCTGGTGGAAGCGCAGCGCGAGTCGGCCATCCAGTTCCTCGAAGCTGACCGTCGCTCCCGGAAATGCATCCTCGATCGTCCGTGCCAGCGCCTGCGGATCGCCGATTTCCAGGATCGTCACCCAGGCGGCGGCGAGGTCGCGGCCGTCGTGGTGCAGCACCGGGGTACGGGTCGCCATTGCCGGTTGTCGCGCCGGTGCATCGGCATCACTGCGGAAGTGGTCGTAGAAGCGCCAACGGCGGATGTACTCGCGCAAGGTGATGGCTTCCGGCATGCGCTGTGGATCGCCCACCTGGGTGAACAGGCTGTCGAACAGCGAAAGACGGTCGTCCACCAGGTCCCAGCCGCGTGCGTGCCGCTGCCGCACCAGCGCACCGCGGCGGTCGACCAGCAGATTGGCGCTGCGCAGGAACGGCCCTGCCCAGATCGCTTCAGCCTTGATCTGCGGGTCCAGCGCGAAAGCTGATCGGCTCGGTGGCGGATATCCGAGGTCGATGGCGTAGCCGAATTCATCGGTGGCGAAGCCCAGCTTGAGCCCCACCGATTCCTGGCGCGGCCCGCCCTGCAGCGGGATCTCACCGGCCAGCACGCGGCGGTCGATCTTTTCCGGACCGGCCCACAGCGCCGAGCCCAATCCACCCTCCCGCGCCAGTACCGCTGCAACACCGCCCTGCGCGGTTTCCGCCAGCATGCGCAGCGCGCGGTACAGGCTGGATTTGCCACTGCCGTTGTCGCCGGTGACCACGTTGAGCCGCTGCATCGGCAGCACCAGCGCATGCAGCGATCGGTAATTGGCGATGGCCAGGGTCTGCAGCATGGTCGACGTCCTTGCGGTGAGACGTTGAGGGTGCCGTACGGGTATCGCAATGGCTGCGACTGCACGCAAAGGCCCGGGCCATCCACGCATCGCGTGGATCCACCGCAGCCGCGCGGGCGGTCAGGGCGCCACTTCCACCCGGTTGCGGCCGGCGCCCTTGGCCCGGTACAGCGCGGCATCGGCACGGGCCAGGGTCTGGTCAGACGTTTCACCGGGCTGGTGCTGTGCCACACCGATGCTGATGGTCACCGGGAAGCCCAGCGGCAGGTTGGACACGGCTACCCGCAGGAACTCGCATTGCAGTTCGGCGGTACGCAGGTCCGCGTCCGGCATCAGTGCCACGAATTCCTCGCCGCCATAGCGCGCGGCCAGACCCCCACCGGCGAAGTGCGAGCGCAGCAGCGCCCCCAGCTCGGCCAGCACCCGGTCGCCGGTCGCGTGGCCCTGGAAATCATTGATGTGCTTGAAATGATCGATGTCCAGCAGGGCCACGCAGGTCTGCCGGTCGCGGCCATCGACGGCAATCACCGCCTCGTCCAGCGCCGCTGCCAGTGCCCGCCGGTTGGGCAGGCCGGTCAGGGCGTCGGTACGGCTCTGTTCGGCCAGATCGGCATTCTGGGCCAGCAGCACATCGTGATACTCCGACAGCAGGCGTTCGTAATCGTTGCGCTCAAGCATGTGCCGCTGGATATCCAGGGCGAAACGGCGCAGCTCCATCACCACCATCACCTGCCGCGACAGCGCGGCCAGCGCTTCGGCCTTGTCGGTCGCCAGCTGCTGCGGCCGCGCGTCGAACACGCACAGGGTTCCCAGCGGCAGGCCGTCGCTGCTGATCAACGGCGCACCGGCATAGAAGCGCACATGCGGGTCGCCGGTCACCACCGGATTGTCGTGGAAGCGGACGTCCTGCAATGCATCCTCAACCACCATGATTTCCTGCGGCTGCAGGATCGCGTGGCCGCACATCGACTCGCTGCGCAGGTTCTCGGTCGCGGCGATGCCCTGCATCGACTTGAACCACTGGCGCTCGACGTCGATCAGGGTCACGGCCGCCATGGTCGTGCCACACACCGCCTTGGCGATGGCCACCAGGTCATCGAACGAGCGTTCGCGCTCGGAATCGAGGATCCGGTAGCGGTACAGCGCCTCCAGGCGCAGCGCTTCGTTGGCGGGCTTGTCGGGCTTGATCATGCAGCGTCACGTTCCGGCAGGGCGCCGCAAAGTCTAGCGGATGCGGGCGGCCAATCTGCATTCCGGTAGTGCCGGCCGTTGGTCGGCTCCCTGATGTTCATTGCCAGCACCGTGCAGTTGCCGGCCAGCGGCCGGCACTACCGGTCGTTGCTTACCAGTCCTGCTGCTGCGGCAACAGGCCGTGAAGCTCCTGCTCGGTCAGGTTGCGCCACTGGCCCGGCTTCAGTGCACCGATCTTGATGTTGTCGATACGTACGCGGCGCAGCTGGGTCACGCGGTAGCCGAACTCGGCCGCCATCAGCCGGATCTGCCGGTTCAGGCCCTGCTGCAGGATGATGCGGAAACCGAACTTGGCGATCCGCGAGGTCTTGCACGGCAGCGTCATCTGGTCATGGATGCGCACGCCACGGGCCATCGCGCGCAGGAATTCGTCGGTGACCGGCTTGTTAACCGCCACCAGGTATTCCTTCTGGTGGCCATTCTCGGCACGCAGGATCTGGTTGACGATGTCGCCGTTGCTGGTCATCAGGATCAGGCCTTCGGACTCCTTGTCCAGGCGGCCGATCGGGAAGATGCGCTGTTCATGGCCGACGAAGTCGACGATGTTGCCCTTCACCGTGCTTTCGGTGGTGCAGGTCACGCCCACCGGCTTGTTCAGCACGATGTACACGTGGCGGCGGGCGCCCGGCTTGCGGGCAGTGCGCACGCGCAGCGGCTGGCCGTCGACCAGCACCTTGTCATCCTCGCCGACCACCGCGCCGGTGCCGGCGGCATGGCCATTGACGGTGACCCGGCGGGCGGCGATCAGGCGATCGGCCTCGCGTCGGGAGCAGAAGCCGGTGTCGGCGATGTATTTGTTGAGTCGGCTGGTCATCGCCCCATTATCCGGCATCACCGCCCTTCCCGCCTCATGCCGTGGTCAACGGATCTTCGGTTTCTCCATCGAACACCCGGTTGCGGCCACTGCGCTTGGCCACGTACATGGCGTGGTCGGCGCGCCGCAGCAGCGCGGCCAGGTCATCTTCGGCCGGCCGCCACTGTGCCATGCCGATGCTCGCGGTCACCTCCAGAGCGGGCACCTGCAGGTCCCGGCAGGTCTCGGTGATGCGCTGGCGCAGGCGTTCCAGGCGGGTGGCCGCAACCTCACGCGGCATGCCCGGCAACAGCAGCAGGAACTCCTCGCCCCCCATCCGCACCACCTGGTCCTCGCTGCGGACAGCGGCGCGAAGCGCGCGGGCCACGGCCACCAGCACCTGGTCGCCGATCTCGTGGCCATGGCGATCATTGATGTCCTTGAACAGATCGATATCGAGGAAGCCGATCACCAGCGGCCCCCTCTCACGCTCGCCGCCCTGCAGATGCTGGGCCAGCTGCTGCAGGCCGGCACGGCGGTTGGGCAGGCCGGTCAGCATGTCGGTCTCGGCGAGCTGGCGCATTTCATCGCGCTGCTGGCGCAGCCGGCCCAGGCGCAGGTTGAGTGCATAGGCCGCCATCATCAGCAGCCAGGTGACCGCCAGCTGCAGGGCCTCCACCCGGTATTCCATCAACCAATGCGCGCTGGCGGCGTCGGTCACGATCAGCACCAGCATCGGCGCCAGTGCGGCCAGTCCGGCCAGCGACCAGACATCGCCGCGCAACCGGGCCCAGATGCCCATCGCCAACGACAGCACGCAGCCGGCAATGAAGCTCCACTGCAGGACCTGTGTGACCACGACCAGTCCATCGCGCTGCAACCACGGCACCAGTGCCGCCAGCGTGAGCAGGGACCACAACACCAGCTGCTGGCCCGCGCGCGAACGTGGCAGCACGCGGTCACCGCCGTTCAGGCGCCACAGCGCCGGCAACACCAGTGCCTGGGTCGCTGCAGTCAGCGCCAGCAGCCACCAGTCACCGCGCCCGCCGACGCGCAGCCAGGGCTCGGGATAGCCGCTGAGGCCGCCAAGGATCGACTGCCACAGCACCAGCACCAGGGTGGCACCGATATACATCAGGAAGCTGCGGTCGCGGGTGGTCAGGTAGGCCATCAGCGCCGACAGCGCCAGCGCGATTGCCACGGCGATGCATGCGGCGCGCACCAGCAGCCGGGCAGTGTCGTTCTGCTGCACCGGGCTGGGCGCACCCAGCTGCAATGTGGGAACCCAGCGCGCCTTCAGCGGCGTCTGCCAGGAGACCAGGAAGGGTTCGTGGCTGCCGGCAGCGGGTACCGCCACCATGCCGATGCCCGCACGGAAGCGCGAATCGCGGGTGCGCGCATCCTGCATGTTGCCGCAGATCTCACGATCACCGTGCTGCAGCCGCACTTCGCCGGCAAAGATGTTGAAGACATCCAGCGCCTGCGGCTCGCCGGACCAGCCTTCTGGCGGGGCATTCACCCGTGTCTGCTGGCGCGGCCCGGCCAGCATCTCCGGCGTGCACGCGCGATGTGGCGTAGGTTCGGCTGTCGCGGTGCCGACCAGAAGGTAATCGCGGCCAGCGTCGACGCTGCGCGCATGGCCCAGCCACGGCAACGCCAACCACACCAGCAGCAGGACAAGCACCGCCCCTGTTTCCAAACGCACCTGCCTGCCGCCCACGCCACGTCCTGTTCCTGCTTACGTCCGCGCCCATTGCGCGTCGCCCCTGGCGGCATTATCGCAGCGGAATGCACCACCGATGTGTAGACCAAAGTGGCGGGGGTACTGGCCCGGGCTGCCTCCCGGCACCCGCTGTAGTGCCGGCCGCTGGCCGGCAACCTCAACAGCAACAGCAACTGCGGGCTACCGAGCTGGGCGGGGCGGTATGGGCAGGCAGGACACGCCGTAAACCCATCCATGGGGGCTCGATGGCGCCTTGCTCGTGTGCGCCGTCCTGCGCACACGGCAAGACCGGGGTTGGGCGTCCTGCCCAACCCGCCCGAGGGCATGCCTCGGGCCCATGGCGCCAACGGTCCTGCCTGCCCATACCGCCCCACCCCTGACAGTGTCCCGCCATCTGGTAGATCCACGCCGTGCGTGGATGGATGTTCATACCGTTTCGAAATCAATGAATGGATTGGATGTCATCCACGCATGGCGTGGATCTACGTGTCGACCAAGGTCGACACCCACCAACAGCAGCCGGAATCTGTCGAAGGCGGGGTGGGTCCGGTTGCGGGGGCGTGAGCGCCATGGATGGCGCGACCGAGCCTACAG
>NZ_JBFTOJ010000077.1:0-18043 GCF_056397905.1 Stenotrophomonas sp. 05L414_2 | reverse complement strand
GCGGGAGTGTCCGCGGCATGGATGCCGCGGCCAAGCCCCCATGGACGGGTTTACGGCGTCTCCCGCAACCGGACCCACCCCGCCTCCCCACAGGAAACCAGCTTCTGCTGTTGCTGTTGCTGTTGCTGTTGCTGTTGAGGTTGCCGGCCAGCGGCCGGCACTACTGCAGGTGCAGGGCGCAGCCCTGCCGAACCCTACCCCTCTGCCATCGCCTGCCACCATTGCGCCAGCAGCTCCGGCCGCCGCAAGCGCTCGCGCCACCAGCGCAGGGCCGCGCCATCTTCACCGGTGCGCCAGGCTAGCCAGAAGGTCTCTTCCGGCTTGTGCTCCTCGACCTCGCGGATCACCAGCTGGCCGCGCGCCACCGCCGCGCGCGCGCAAGGCTCGGGCAGGAAGCCGAATCCCAGCCCCTGGCACTGCAGCTTCAACTTGCTGGCCATGTCCGGCACGGTCAACGTCTCCTGGCCCATCAACAGCCCCACCGTTCGTGGCAGCAGCCGCCGCGCAGAGTCGGACACGGCGATCGCGCAATACGGCGCCAACTGCTCGCGGCCCAGCACACCCGGTACGGACGCCAGCGGATGCCCGGGTGCCACCRCAAACACAAAATCAACGCTGCCCAGCGGCTCGACCACGTAGCCCCCGCCACTGGGACCCTCACCGGGAGCCGCGACCAACAGGTCGGCGCGCCGGTCCAGCAGCGCTTCCCAGGTACCGGACAGTGCTTCGCCAAACAGGCGCAGCCGGGTGGGCGCCGCCACCTCGCGGAACGCGGCGATATCCGGCCCCAGCAGCCAGGTCGGAAACACCGAATCCACCGCCAGGGTCAATTCCGCCTCCCAGCCCGAGGCCACCCGCCGCACCCGCAGCTCGAGCTCCCGGGCCGCACGCAGCAGGTGCCTGCCCTCCTCCAGCAGCGCGCGCCCGGCCTCGGTCGGCTCCGCCCGCGGGCCGATCCGGTCGAACAGCTGCACCCCCAGATCCTCTTCCAGCTTGGCCACGGTGTAGGAAATGGTCGAAGGCACCTTGTGCAGGGCCTTGCCGGCGCCGGCAAAGGAGCCTCGGCGGTCGATCGCATCCAGGATCTGCAGGGCATCGAGGCTGAGCTTGARCATTCGAAATTTTCGATGATGGCTGTCAAAACTATCCGTTTTTCAAACCCAAGGTGCAAGCGGATACTTCTCTTCAACGGGGAAACACAGCGGCTACCCGCCCACCCCGCCCCATCGAAACCATCGAACAAGGAGATTCCATCATGCTGCAGATCCGCAAGAGCGCTACCCGTGGCCTGGCCGAGCATGGCTGGCTGTCCTCGCGCCATACCTTCTCGTTCGCCAGCTACTACGACCCCCGCTATGTGAGCTTCGGCCCGCTGCGGGTCATCAACGAAGACAAGGTGATCGGCGGCCAGGGTTTCGGCACCCACAGCCACAGCAACATGGAGATCGTCTCCTACGTGCTGGGCGGCGCGCTGGAACACAAGGACTCGATGGGCACCGGTTCGGTGCTGCGCTACGGCGACGTGCAGCGCATGAGCGCAGGCAGCGGCGTCAGCCACAGCGAGTTCAATCATTCGGCCAGCGATCCGGTGCATTTCCTGCAGATCTGGATCTTCCCGGAGGCCGAGAACATCGCGCCGTCGTATGAGGAGACCCACTTCACGCCGGAGAGCAAGCGCGGCCAGCTGCGCCTGATCGCCTCGCCGGATGGCGCCGATGGTTCGCTGCATATCCATCAGGATGCGCGCATCTTCGCCACCATCCTCGATGGCGAGCAGAAGCTGCACCACGCCCTGGCTGCCGGCCGCGGCGCGTATGTGCAGGTGGCGCGTGGCCAGCTGCAGGTCAACGGCATCACCCTGGAAGCGGGTGACGCACTGCAGGTCAGCGACGAGGCACAGCTGACCCTGGAAAACGGCAACGACGCCGAAGTGCTGGTGTTCGACCTGAAGCTGTAACCAGCATGCCCGCGATGCCATCCGGCATCGCGGGCATGTCCTGTTGCAACGCGATCAGAACCTGTACGTCACTGCCAGCCGCACGTTGCGCGGCTCGCCCCAGGTGTAGGTGCTGTACCAGCTGAAGATCGTGTAATAGCGCTTGTCCAGCAGGTTGTTGACGTTGACCGTGGCCGACAGGCGATCGTTGAACTGGTACCGGGCCATGGCATCCAGCAGCCAGTACGGCTGGGTGCGATGAACCACCGACGTGCCACTGGCGGGGTTGGTGATGTCGCCGAACGTGGAGTCCTGCCAGCGCGCACCGCCACCGACGGTCAGGCCCTGCCAGTCGCCGCGCAGGCGGTAGCTGGTGTGCAGGCTGAACTGGTTTTCCGGCTCCAGCGTGGTCACCTTGCTGCCGGCCTGGCGGGCGATCTTGTGCGCAAAGCCACCCTGCACCTGCCAGCCCTCGGCCAACTGCCCGGACATCTCCAGTTCGTAGCCCTTGGTGCGTACGCCCATCAGTGCGCGATAGGCGTCTTCTCCGTTGGGCGTTTTGCCGCCTGTAGGCTGGGCGAAATTGTCCTGGTCGAGCTGGAACAGTGCCGCGCTGGCATTGAAGCGGCCGTCGAGGAACTCCGCCTTCAGGCCCATTTCATAGCTGCGGCCTTCCAGCGGATCCAGTGCCTTGCCCTGTTCGTCGCGTTCGCTGTGCGGCTTGAAGATGGTGCTGTAGCTGGCATACACCGAATAGTGCTGGCCAAGGTCGTAGACCACGCCGGCATAAGGCACGAACACGCCGGTCTCGCGCGTCTGCGGCGAACGGTAGCTGGCCAGGCGGCTGCCGACGATCACCTTCAACGGGTCGGCCACGTCGAAGCGACCGACCACGTACAGGCCGTTCTCGCGGGTCACCTCATTGTTGCCATAACCGCGCTGCCATTCCGGCTCCGGGATGTCGCCCTTCCAGCTGTTGTAGTCGGCAACGGCGGTCGGGTACCCGGGCTGCGGCGAATAGCCGGTGTTGGTCCAGCGCTTGCGCGAGGCACTGCCGCCGACCACCAGTTCATGCTGGCGACCGAACAGGCCGAAATTGCCGCTCAGATAGAAGTCGGCCGCGTTGCTGACCGTCTTGCCGACGTACTTGCCCAGCCACAACGAGACGCCTTCGCCGGTGACCGGATTGGGATTGCCACCGGCCGCACCGGCCAGTGCCGCATCGTAGCCGTTGACCTGATGGTTGAGCTGCAGCTTGGCTACCCAGTCGTTGTCGAAGGTATGTTCCAGCGTGGCAAAGCCGGTGCGCACGTATTGGCGCCAACCGCTCCAGTGGGTGCCGTTGTTGAACGAGCGCGGCATGTCGTTGAAATTGCCCTGGCTGTCCAGCAGCGGAATACCGCCCCAGGTCGAGCCCTTGGGATCGCTCTCCAGCACGTCGCCACCGACTGTCAGCAGCGTGCGTTCGCCCAGATCGGCTTCCAGCACGGCATAGCCGACCTTGCTGGTGCGCTGGTAGAAATCCAGATTGGAATGCTTGTCCTGCCAGGCACCTACCGCGCGCCCGCGCACGCGGCCATCGGCGGTCAACGGTCCGCCGACATCGACTTCGGCACGGTAGTCGTCCCAGCGGCCGACCCCCAGCGTCGCACTGCCAGCAAATTCCTTGCCCGGCTTCTTGCGCACCAGGTTGATGGTCGCGCCGGGGTCGCCCATGCCGGTCAGCAGGCCGGTGGCGCCCTTGAGCACTTCGATGCGGTCGTAGATCGCGGTATCGCTGAGCGTATTGCCGGCCGAGTACGCCGAGTCGCGTGACATCGGAATGCCGTCGTACTGGAAGTTCTGCACGGCAAAACCACGTGCGTAGTACTCGGTGCGCTCACTGTCGTAGGTGACGATGCTGATGCCCGGGGTCACCCGCATCACGTCATCGATGCCATCCAGACCGAAGTCGTCCATCTGCGCACGGGTGATCACGCTGATGGTCTGCGGGGTCTGCCGCGGAGTCAGCACCAAGCGGGTGGCGGTGGCGATGGTACCCGGCGTGTACGCGCCGCTGCCCTCGGTGATGGTGCCCAGCTGGTTGGCGGTGACCTGCACGGTCTGCAGGGTCTGCGAGGCTGTCCTGCCCTCTTCTTCAACCGGCGCCGATTGCGCCGAGGCGGCGCCGGCAGTGGCCACTGTGGTCAGYAGAAGACCATTGGCAAGGGCCCTCGCCAATGGGCGGCGACGCAGGGACAGCACGGAAAAACGAACAGGCACAGACGACACGACGGGACCTCCACGAAGGGGTGGGATCCTCTGGCGGCGGCTCGAGGGGAAGGGGGAAATGCGGCCAAGGGCGGCCGGCGCAGGAGTTTACTCTCCTGCGCCCCCGCTGTCGTGGGGTGGCGCCAGTGCCTGACCTGGGACTGCTGCCTGGCGATAGTCAGCCGTCGACGGCAGCCACGGCCTCCAGGATCAGCGCTGCCACTTCGGAGGGATGCGAGGCCAGCGAGGCATGGCTTGCCTCCAGCTGCAGCAGGCGCTTGGGCTGCATGCGTTCGGCCATGGCCTTCTGGTTCTGTGGCGCGATCATCCGGTCCTGGCTGGAAAGCTGGTACCAGCTCGGCTTGTGCTTCCACGCCGGATCGCTGATCGCATCGCCGAAGGTACTGGCCAGCGGCGCCTTCTGGGTCACCGCCATCACCCAGCCTTCGTCGGCACTGAGGTCCTGGCAGAAGCTCTCATGGAACTTGTCGGCACGCAGCCACAGATAGCCATCGCTGTCCGGGGCGAGGTTCGGTGCTGCTTCGGGCAGGTGCTGCTGGGTGATGCCACCGGGGCTCTCACCACTGTCCGGCGCGAATGCGGCGATGTAGACCAGCGCCTGCACATTCGGCTGGTTGCCGGCTTCGGTGATCACCGCGCCTCCGTAGGAGTGCCCGACAAGTACGACCGGGCCATCGATCTGGCGGATCATCCTGCGCGTCCGCTCGGCGTCGTTGACCAGCGAGGTCAGCGGCAGTTCGACCGCCTTCACCTGGTCGTGGCCCTTGCGGTGCAGCTCCAGGATGACCTTGCCCCAGTGTGCGGCCCCGCCCCAGAACCCATGGACGAGGAGGATGGTCGGTGTGGTGCTCATGCGCTGATCTCCGGCGGCGGCCGGGCGGAATGCCGACCGTCGGGCTACTCTCCACTGATGGCGTTAATCAACGGTGACGCATCCGGACCACTGCATTCGTATGCGTCGCCCGATGTCATCCATGGCACTTGCCGATGGCTTCTGAAAACGTTTTCATGAAGAGGATCTTCTGGAGCCTTCCTCGCGCATGACGCCCTCTTCTCCCCGCGCCCAGCAGCACGCGACCCGCGCTGCGTTCTTCATTCCTGGCTTTGCCACCGCTGCCTGGGCACCGATGGTGCCCTTCGCCAAGGCCAAGGCCGGGTTGTCCGATGCCAGCCTGGGCGGGCTGCTGCTGTGCCTTGGCCTCGGCTCGCTGCTGGCGATGCCACTGGCCGGTGCGTTGACCGCGCGCCTGGGCTCGCGCCGCTTGATGATCGCGACCACGGCCTTGATCCTGCTCGCCCTGCCACTGCTGACGCTCGCCCCCACGCCGCTGGCACTGGGAGCAACGCTGTTCGTGTTCGGTGCGGGTGTGGGGGCGATGGACTGCACGATGAACATGCAGGCGGTGGCCGTCGAGCGCGATGCAGGGCGGCCGATGATGTCCGGCTTCCACGCGTTCTACAGCATCGGCGGCTTCATCGGCGCCGGCTGCATGACCGGCCTGCTGGTTCTCGGCACGCCCCTGTGGCTGGCGTCATTGGTTGCCGTGGCGGCGATGCTGCTGGTGGCCCTGTTGTCGGCACCGCACTGGCGCCCGCAGCGCATTCTGCATGACGGCCCGATGCTGGCCCTGCCGCACGGCGTGGTGCTGTTCATCAGCGTGCTCGCCTTCGTGGTGTTCCTGGCCGAGGGTTCGATGCTGGACTGGAGCGCGGTGTTCCTGGCCGAAATACGCCACGTGCCGCGCGACCAGGCCGGTGCCGGTTTTGCCGTTTTCACGCTGGCGATGACGGCGATGCGCCTGTTCGGCGATGGCATCGTCGAGCGCCTTGGCCGCACCCGTACCATCGTCATCGGCGGCATCACCGCTGCGGCCGGTTTCGCGCTGGCCACACTGGTGCCCTCCTTCGCCATGGCGCTGGTCGGCTACGTGCTGGTGGGCCTGGGCTGCGCCAACATCGTGCCCGCCCTGTTCTCGATGGCGGGCCAGCAGCGCGCGATGCCGGAGAGCATTGCGATCACCGCAGTCACCACGCTGGGCTATGCCGGCATTCTTGCAGGCCCCGCAGCGATCGGCGCGCTCGCCCATGCCACCAGCCTGGGCTTTGCCTTCCTGTGCGTGGCAGCGATGCTGCTGGGTGTAGCGGCATCTGCACGTTCGCTGGCCCGCCGCCTGCCCTGAAGCTCAGCCGCGTGCTGGGGTTTTTGCGGGTGTGTCGACGCCATGCACCAGCCATTCGGCCTGGGCCGGCAACTGCGGTGCCGGACACGCGGCTTTCGGATGGTGCTCGTCGCGCGCCATCCAGTCATCGACCACTCTGGCCAGCAGGTCCAGCCGCAGCGGCAGGGTGATGTGATCTTCGCCGCGCATCTCGATGTAGTGCGCACGCGGATTGGCCTGCGCCAACGCGCGGCCTTGGCTGACCGGAATGTGCTGGTCGCCCTGCCCGTGCAGCAGCAGCACGCAGGCGCGGGTATCGGCCAGCGCGCGGGCAACATCCACCTTGTCCAGATCCACGTCGATGCGGCGGCTGGCGGCGGCCACCACCTGGTTGATGTCCTGGCTGCCGTAGCGCCAGCGTGCATACGAAGCGATGGCCTGTGCCTTCAACCCTTCCGGCTGCAGGGCCATCAGATGCGGAATCATGGTGCGGATCGCAACCCCGGCATTGGCGAACGATTCCATCGCCACCACGCCGGCGACCTGGTCGCCCAGCTTGTCGGCGGTGAACAATGCGGTGGCAGCGCCGTAGGAAACACCGAACAGGTACAGCGGGCCGATCACTTCGCCGCGCGCGCGCAGTTCGGCGATGACATCCACAACATCGTCCGACTCGTAGGTGCCGTAGCCGGAGGGACCGGCGCCGGACTGGCCATGGTTGCGCAGGTCCAGGGTGATCACGCGGTAGCCCGACTCGGCCAGCTGCAGCGACCATGGCAGCATCGAATCACCGTTCATCATCCAGCCGTGCAGCAGCACCACAGTGCCGCGCGGCGCCTGCGCGCGGAACGGCTGCGGTACGGACAGGCTCAACCCGGTATCCAGCGGCAGGCCGTTCTGGTGCTGCTGCGGCAGGTAGTGGTAGCGCGCACCGTAGTCGCCCGGATCGAAAGCACGCCAGAAGATCGGCACGCCATCACGGCCCGGGGCGAAGCCATGCCGGTTCGGCAGCGCGGCCACAGCTGCGGCGATACGCGGTTGATCAAGCAGGGGCGAGACGCCACCGGGCGCGATCAGGCGGTCGCTGAGCGAGGTGGACGAGGCCGTCATCGAGGAAGAGCATGCAGCCAGCCACAGGCCGGCGCACGCCAGCAAAAGCAGCAGCAGGCGCTTCATGGGCAGTCAGGGGAAAAGTGCGACAGCGTGGCAGGTTAGCGGCCACGCCCGGCGCCATCTATCGCAGCTGGATGACGGGTTGATGACAGCGCAGGATCGATTCAGCTTGTCACAATGTCGCGACCGGCCAAAGCATTGATCCGGATCAATGAACGCCATCGCACGAATGGCCACAGTGCCGGCATGCGCACCCCGTTCAAGCTCGCCATTGCCCTGGCCGCCACCTTGGCCGCCGCTTACGGCATCGCCCGCAGTACACCGTACTGGTTCGCCCCACCGCAACACGCCGAGGTCGACATCCACGACCCGGCCCTGATCGAACAGGGCCGGTACCTGTCGCGTGCTGCCGACTGCGCCGCCTGCCATACCGCACCGGGCGGCAGGCCGTTCGCCGGTGGCCTTGGCATGCAGACCCCGATGGGCACGCTGTACTCGACCAACATCACACCGGACACGGAGACCGGCATCGGCGCATACGACTACGCCGATTTCGAGCGCGCGGTGCGGCGTGGCATCCGCCATGACGGCCAGCCGCTGTATCCGGCCATGCCCTACGCCTCGTACGTGATCGCCAGCGATGCCGAGATCAAGGCGCTGTATGCCTACTTCATGGGTGCGGTGCAGCCGGTCCGGCAGGACAACGCCGACAGCACGATTCCGTGGCCGGCAAACATGCGCTGGCCGCTTGCCTGGTGGCAGCTGTTGTTCGCACGCCCGCGCAGCTTCAGCCCTGATCCCACCCTGGATGCCGGCCAGCAGCGCGGCGCCGAACTGGTTGAAGGCCTGGCCCATTGCGGCGCGTGCCATACCCCGCGTGGGCTGGCCTTCCAGGAAAAGGCGATGGCCGACGATGGCAGCCGCCAGTTCCTGTCCGGCTCGGTGCTGGAAGGCTGGTATGCGAAGAACCTGCGCAATGAACAGACCGGCCTGGCCAGCTGGAGCGAAGCCGAAATCGTCGAGTTCCTGCGTACCGGCCGCACCGATCGCTCCGCGGCTTTCGGCGGCATGGCCGATGTGGTCGAGCACAGCACGCAGTACCTGTCCGACGCCGATCTGCTGGCGATGGCGCGGTACCTGAAGCAGCTGCCGGCCCGCGAAGGGCGCAGCGCGCAGTGGACGYCGGGCACCGACACCACTACCGCCGCACTGCGCGGCGGCGACTACCGGGTGGCCGGTTCGCTGGCCTACGCCGAACACTGCCAGGCCTGCCATCGCGCAGATGGCCGCGGCATGCCACGGGTCTACCCTGCCCTGGCGGGCAACTCCATCGTCTTCGCCGATGATCCCAGCTCGCTGGTGCAGGTAACCCTCACCGGCGGGCGCACGCCACATACCGCGCATGACCGCATGGCATTCACCATGCCGGGCTTCGAGCAGCTGCCCAATGCGCAGCTCGCCGATATCCTCACCTTCATCCGCAACAGCTGGGGCAACCAGGCCAGCGCGGTCACTGAACTGGACGTAGCGCGCATGCGCCGGGTGGTGCGTGACAAGCCGGCGCATGTGGTCCCGCAGGAGACGGCGCAATGAGGCGTTCGAAGAAGCGTTCGACAGTGTTGATCGCCAGCGCGGTCGTTGCGGTGCTGCTGGCCGGTGCTGGCACGCTGCTGTACCAGCACCTGTACCCGGACCTGGACGCGGAAGTCGCGAGGACCCTGGACATCCTCGACAGCCACGGCCAGGTGGTGGGCCAGTACCACGTGCCCAGTGCCGAGGAGATCGCCAGCCTCGGCAACGCCGACGCGGTGATGTTCGGCCGTCGCCTGCTCAACGAGACCGCACGCCTGCTGCCGGACAACGTCGGCAACGATCTGAACTGCAATTCGTGCCACATGGCCGAGGGCAAGCGACCGTTCGGCAACCACTACTTGAACACCGGAGGCGGCAGCTACCCGCGCTACATGCCGCGACCGGGCAGGGAAATCGGCCTGGCCGAGCGCATCAACGGTTGCCTGCAGCGTTCGATGAACGGCAAGCCGCTGGCCAAGGACGCGCCGGAGATGCGTGCGATGCTGGAATACATGGCGTGGCTGAGCCGCCCGGTACCAGAGGGTGCGCGCGTGGCCGCGCCCAGCGAAGGGCCGATCGACAGCACGCTGACACCGGACCCGATACGTGGACAGACGCTGTATGCCGCGCAGTGCGCCGCCTGCCACGGCGACAACGGCGAAGGCCGGCGCGACGCCAGCGGCGATATCGCGTTCCCGCCGTTGTGGGGCGAGCGCAGCTTCAACATCGGTGCCGGCATGGCGCGGCTGTACAAGGCCGCAGGCTTCGTCAAGCACAACATGCCGCCGGCAATGACCCGTGAACCGCCACTGGGCCAGCAGGTGATGCCCGACCAGGACGCGGTGGATATCGCCAGCTACTTCATCAACCAGCCGCGCCCGGACTTCGCCGGCAAAGCCAAGGACTGGCCGCGTGATCCGAAACCGAAGGACGCGCGCTACTGACCAACGCCCCGGTCTTGCCGGCCGTCACACAACACACTCCCTGCATCTGCGCGTCACCGCCATGTCATCGGCGCTGCCGACACTCCCGGACTTTCCTCCCTTGAAGGTCCGGTTTCGATGCGAACGATTGCGCGCTTTCCCCGTATCTCGCTGCTTGCCCTGCTGATTGCTCCCGCACTGGATGCCCTGGCTGAAGCACCGCAGGGCGATGTGGCCGATACGCGAAGCGCCGACGCGCGGACCCTGGACCAGGTACAGGTGATCGGCCAGGCCACCAGCTATGCCAAGACCTCGGTGCGCCAGGAAACGTTGAACCGGCAGACGGTGTTGAGCAGCGTCAATGGCGCGCTCAACGAAGTGCCCGGCGTGGTCGTCAGCGAAGCCGATGCCACCGGTTCGTCGGTGTGGGGCACGCAGATCAGCATGCGCGGCTTTGTCACCAACCGCGACACCCAGCAGATCGGCACCACCATCGATGGCCTGCCCAATGGTGGTTCCGGTTATGGCGGCGGCTCGCTGGCCAACCGCTACATCGACACGCTCGACCTGGAAACGGTGGAAGTGAGCCAGGGCACGGCCGATATCTCCTCGCGCTCGAACGAAGCACTCGGTGGCACGCTGAACTTCCTCACCAGCGACCCACTGCAGGAGCAGCGACTGCGCATGGTGGTGGGTGCCGGTGACAATGAAGCGCGCAAGTATTACGTGCGCTACGACACCGGCCTGCTTGCAGGACACACCCGCGCGTGGATCAGCGCATCGTCGGCGCGCGTGCATGACTGGATCGACGGCACCGGCCACACCAGCAACGACAACATCGCCGGCAAGTTCATCACCGAACTGGACCGCTGGACCCTGACCGGCTACCTGTCCTACAACGATGCCGACGAGCCGGAGTACACCAGTGTTTCGCCGAAGGGGTTCGCCACCAACCCCGACCGCGACGGCCTGGTCGGCACCCTGACCGGCATTCCGTACCTGGACCAGAACTACCGCTCCGGTTCGCGCGCACTGCGCGAGAACACGTTCGGCTACCTGCGCGCAGCCTTCGATGGCGGCAACGGCTTCAAGGCCTCGATGGCCGCCTACGGGCACCGCATGCAGGGCCGCGGTGACTGGCTGCCGCCGTACCTGGCCGACGTCAACGACGACGGTGCCGGTCGCCCGCAGTCGGAGTACCTCGGCGGCAGGACGGTCTACGGTGGCAGCAACCGCGGCCAGATCTACTTCGTGAACCCCGACGGCAGTTCCGCCCAGCGCCTGGCCAGCTGCACGCCGCGACTCGGCTTCAGCGCCGAGTACGACCCCAACTGCTACGCCGGCAACGTGCAGGGCGCGCAGTCCTACCGCCACTCCCACTACGACAACGATCGCATGGGCGTTACCGCCGACGTTGAATGGCGGCAGACCTTCGGCGCCATCGACAACACCGTGCGCGGCGGGCTGTGGGTGGAGAAGCTGGACCGCTCCGTGCGCCGCGATTGGCACCGCCTGCTCAACGTCGGCCAGGACATCGCCTTCGACCACCAGCCCTACTGGGTGCAGTTCGAGGACAAGTACAAGGTCGATGAGCAGATGTACTACGTCGAGGACGTGGCCCGCTTCGGCCCGTTCAGCGCGCGCCTGGGCGTAAAGCAGTTCTTCGTCGACCAGTCCCGCCGCCGCGTGATCGGCGCCGCCGAGAATGTGAAGTCCGACTCGAAGTCCGATCCGCTGCTGTCCACCGGCTTCACCTGGGCCCCGGGTGTGGAGGGCATGGAACTGTTCGCCGGCTACTCGCAGAACTTCGCCGCGATCCCGTCCGGCGTGCTGGGTGAAACCGATCCCCAGCGCTTCCGCAACGTCGAACCGGAGACCGCCGACAACATCGAACTGGGCATGCGCATCAGCCGCTGGCCGCTGACCGCCTCGGTCACCCTGTACAACATCAAGTTCGACAACCGCATCGTCTACCTGCCGGCCGGCCTGGTCAGCGGCATCGACTACCTCGGCGAGACCGATGGCGTCTACGAGAACTTCGGCGGCGTGGAGAGCAACGGCCTGGAAGCGGCCTTCGGCTACGGCTGGGACAATGGCTGGCGCATCAATGCGGCCTACACCTACAACCGTTCCAAGTACCTGGGCAGCGGCAACGACGCGCGCGACACGCAGCTGGGCATCGTCGATGGCGCCAAGGTGATCGGCCAGCCGGAGCAGATCCTGGTGGTGTCGGCCGACTGGCAGGGCGAGAACTGGAACTTCGGCCTGTCCGGTCGCTACCTGGGCGAACGCTACCTGGATGCGGCCAACGTCAACAAGCTGCCCTCGGCCACCGTGTTCAACGCCAACATCGGCTTCGACCTGCAGGGCCTGTCGCCGCGCCTGAAGGGCATGGGCGCCAACCTGGTGGTGAGCAACCTGACCGACAAGCGTTATCTTGCAGGGGTGGACGGCCGCGACAACGCCTTCATCGGCGCCCCCCGCACCGTCGGCATCTCCTTCCGCGTGGACTTGTGAGTGTGACCCTGTGACTGATACCGGCCGACGCCGACTGTTGCAGGCCGGCGTCGCCGCCGGCCTTTCGCCGCTGCTGCCCAGCATCGCCCGGGCAGCAGCGATCGCCCCTGCTTCGCGCACGCGCAGCCTGCAGGACTTGCAGCACATCGTGGTGTTCATGCAGGAGAACCGCTCGTTCGACCACTACTTCGGCACGTTGCCAGGCGTGCGTGGCTTCGGTGACCGTTTCGTTGCCCCGGCATCGCCGCTGCCCGCTGGCGACCGCCCGCGCAGCCTGTGGCTGCAGCCCGACGCCAGCGGACAACGCGCCATCGCCCCCTTCCCGTTGGATACCGCTGCGCACTTCGGCTACATGCGGGTGGAAGGCACGCCCCACACCTGGCCTGATGCACAGCAGGCGTGGGACCACGGGCGCATGGCGCACTGGCCCAAGGCCAAGCAGAACCACTCGATGGGCTACTTCCAGCGCAGCGACATGCCGTTCCAGTTCGCCCTGGCCGATGCGTTCACGCTGTGCGATGCCTACCACTGCGCGATGCAGGCCGGCACCAACCCGAACCGCGTGTTCCTGTGGACCGGCCACAACGACGCCCAAGGCCAGGCAGGCGGCCCGGTGATCGCCAATTCGCACGACAATTTCCCCGAGCTGGGCGGCCATCCGGACTCGTACCGCTGGGCCAGCTATGTCGAGCGGCTGCAGCAGGCCGGCGTGTCCTGGCAGATCTACCAGGACATGGCCGACAACTTCACCGACAACCCGCTTGCCGGGTTCGAGACCTTCCGCCAGGCGTACCGCGGCGCCCCGGGGCATGACCCGGAGCTGCGCGCGCGCGGCGTCAGTACCCGTGGCCTGGCGCAGCTGCGCGAGGACGCGATCAGCGGCCGCCTGCCGCAGGTCAGTTTCATCATTGCCGACGCAGCCGGCAGCGAGCACCCCGGTCCGTCCAGCCCCGCGCAGGGCGCCGCCTATACCGCGCGCCTGCTGGATGCACTGACCGCCGATCCAGAGGTGTGGAGCCGTACCGCCCTGCTGCTGATGTTCGATGAGAACGATGGCTTCTTCGACCATGTGCCGCCACCCGCACCGCCCTCCCCGCTTGGTGCCGGCTGGGCCGGTGCGTCGGCGGTCAGCACCGAGGGCGAATACCACCGCCACCCGGCACCGGGCGACCAGAAATACGATGCCGCCGAGCTGCGTGGGCGCCCCTATGGGCTTGGCCCGCGCGTACCGTTGTATGTGATTTCACCGTGGAGCCGCGGCGGCTGGGTCGACTCGCRGGTGTACGACCACACGTCGGTGTTGCGTCTGATCGAGCGCCGCTTCGGCGTCGCCGCGCCGGACATCTCGCCGTGGCGGCGTGCGGTCTGCGGTGATCTGAGCAACGCCTTCGACTTCGCCCAGCGCGACACCCGCCCCTTCGCCAAGGCGCTGCCCGATGTCACCGCTGTCGCCGCGCGCGCTGCCGCCCTGCCCGGCCGTACCGTGCCCGCGCTGCCCGATGGCCTGCATCCGGCCCGCCAGGAGCCCGGCGTACGTCCTGCACGGGCACTGCCCTATCGGCCGCACGTGCAGGCCACATCGGTGGATGGTGCTGGTCTCACCCTGCAGCTGGCCAGCGATGGCGCCGCGGCCGTGCTGCATGTCTACGACCGCCTGCGCCTGGACGCCGTTCCGCGCCGTTACACCGTGGTACCGGGTGCCCCGCTGCAGGATCGCTGGCCGCTGGATGCGCAGGGTCGTTACGATCTCTGGCTGCTGGGACCGAATGGATTCCATCGCCATTATCGCGGCGATGGCACGCTCGCGCCGCTGCACGCGCACGTGGAGCGCGCGGACGGCCAGATGCGCCTGACACTGCGCAATCCATCGCCTTCAGCGCGGAAGGTCCAGGTGCAGGCCGGCGCCTACGCCGGCCACATGCCCACCCGCGAACTGCAGCTGGTGGCCGGCGCGGAAACCGTACTGGCCTGGGATCCCGCACCAACCGCAGGCTGGTACGACCTGATCGTGCGCTCGCAGGGCGTCGAGCAACGCCTCGCCGGACGTGCCGAAGACGGCCGGCCTGGCACCAGCGACCCTGCCATGGGCAGCGAACCGCTGCGCTTCGATCACGGCTGAAAGTGATTCTGTGGAGCCGGGCGCGTGCTCGGCTCCACAGGGTGGGACATCCCGCTCAGGCCTCCTGCAACCCCGGCCGGCCGTGCTCCACGGCATAGCGCTTCCAGCTCTGCAGCGCGCCGTTTGGCTGCATGACGGTATCGAGCGTCTTCATGTCACCGATCCAGGCATCACGGGTGACGTCGCACAGCACATAACCACGCTTGTCCGTCGTCGCCTTCAGGTGCGGACTGTGCCGCAGCTGGTTCTCTGCATAGGCATCCACGCCCTGCCCGTCCGCGCCCGACGTGATCGAAGTGGCCAGGAACTCACTGGAAATCACCCCGGAATCGGCATTGTCCTGCACCAGGTCGCTGGCATAGTGGCGGTGCGCATCGCCACAGGCGGTTACCACGTTGCCGAAGCCCACCTTCTGGATGTGATCGAGCAGGCGGCGGCGGCTGGACAGATAACCGGACCACTGGTCGTCGGAGGCCTGCACCACGCCGTCCTTCTCGCGCAGGTAGTTGCCCAGCGAAACCTGGTGGGCGATGGTGTGCCAGCGTGGTGCGGCATCGGCCAGGCCGTCGAACAGCCATTGCTCCTGCTTTGCGCCAACAATGCTGCGTTCGGGAGATTCCACCTGCCCGCGCTGCGCGATGTCCACCTGCTTGCTGCGGTACTGGCGGGTATCGAGCAGGTGCAGGTCCAGCAGCGTGCCATAGCGCGCGCGCCGGTACATCTGCATATGGCCGTCGCGCGGGAACGACGAAGCACGCAGCGGCATGTTCTCGTAGTACGCCTGGAATGCCTGTGCGCGGCGCAGCAGGAACACTTCACTGGGCGTGCCGTCCTGGTCCTCGGCGCCGGCCCAGTTGTTGTCCACTTCGTGGTCATCGAACGTGACGAACCACGGCGACGCGGCGTGCGCGGCCTGCAGGTCCGTATCGGTCCTGTACTGCGCGTAGCGCCGGCGATAGTCGTCGAGCGTGTAGGTCTGCGGGCCAACATGGTTGCGCAGGTTGGTGAACGGCTGGCCGTTCATCCTGCGCACGCCAGGCTGGCTTTCGCCCTCGTAGATGTAATCGCCGTAATGGAACACGAAGTCGAGCGGCTCCTCGGCAATGTGCCGCCATGCACTGTAGTGCCCCTCCTCGTAGTGCTGGCAACCGGCCACCGCGAAGCGCACGCGGTCGACCCGCGCGTTGGCCGCAGGCAGGGTGCGGGTGCGGCCAATCGCACTGGCATGGCCTCCCACGGTGAAGCGGTACCAGTACGGCCGCCCCGGCAGCAGGCCGTCCAGTTCCACGTGCAGCGCGTGGCCGAGCTCGGGGTGGGCCAGGGCGGTGCCCTGCCGCACCACGGTGCGCATGCTCTCGTCGGCGGCCAGCTGCCATGCCACCGCCATCGGCCGGGTTGGCATGCCGCCGCCGAACACCAGTGGCTCGGTGGCCAGCCGCGTCCACAGCACCACGCCGTCGGCCGACGGATCACCCGACGCCACGCCGAGAGTGAACGGTGTACTGGCAAAGCGCGGCGATGCGAGCAGATTGCGCGGATTCAGCGCTGCCACATCGTTCTGCGCGGCCAGCGCGCGGGCCGTTCCGGCCCACGCACCCAATGCGGAAAGTCCGGACAGGGCAAGGAAGCGCCTGCGATTGATCGTATCCAAGACGGYCGCCTTCAGTTGTAGATGATGTGGAAGTAGAAAAAGCGRCCGTAGTCRTCGATCTCGGTGCGGAAGCGYCCGTTCGGACCGGTGCTGTAGGTCGGCTGGGTGTTGAACAGGTTCTTGGCCTCGTACTTCAGCGTCACGTGCTTGCTGACCTTGTGGCTGAAGGCCAGGTTGAAGGTCATGTACGGGTCGTAGTACGAATCCAGCCACTGGGTATCGCCGAAGTCGACCAGCATCCGGCTGCGGTAGGTGCCGGATACGCGCAGCTGCGAGCTCTTCCATGGCATGCGCCAGATCACCGAGCCGTTCACCGACCAGTCCGGCTGGTACAGCAGGCGGTCCAGGCGGCGCTCGCTGCCGTCGCTGATGCGGTAGTTGGTCTGCCCGTCCAGGCGGGTGGCATTGAGGTACATGTCGAAGCGGTGGCGGCCCCACTGCAGGTTGCGGTTGGCTACCGCGAACTCGACACCGCACAGCGTCGACTCATCGGTGTTCATCGGCTGGGTGATCCGGTAGCGGATGTCGCCGACGTTCTCGAACGTGGTCAGGGTGTAGATGTCGTCCTTGATGACCTTGTCGAACAACGCCACCGAGACCAGGCCGTTGTTGCCGTTGAAGTACAGGTCCCAGGCAAGATCGAGGTTGGTCGAGCGGCGCGGCTGCAGCGAGGCATTGCCCTGCTTGATGGTGCAGAAGCCTCCGCCCAGCTCGTCGTCGCCGCAGCTGGTGCTGGTGGCCTGGGCGATGTTGCTGGGCGTCGGCCGGCCCAGCGTGCGGCTGGCGGAGAACCTCAGGCGCTGGTCTTCGCTCAGCTTGAAGGTGGCGTTCAGCGACGGCAGCAGGTTGTTGTAGCCGCCACTGCTCTTGCGGAATGCAGACGTGTAGGTGGTRCCACCATCCTCACTGAAAGGGCTGAACGCATCGAAGGTGGTGTGGTCGTAGCGCAGGCCGCCGATCAGCAGCAGCCGGTCCCAGGCGTAATGCGCCGACACGTAGGCGTTGGCAATGTCTTCCACGTACTTGTAATCGCTGGTGAAGTCGGCATTCGGGTACGCCGCATCGTTGTTGCCCAGCTTCGGGTAGAGCTCGTCATGCCACTTGCGGTTGTCGATCAACGGGAAACCGGGAACGCTGCCAAGCAGGGTCGAACCCGGGTACAGATAGTCATTCAAGGTCGCGCTGGTCTTGTAGTAATCGAAATCGATGTCCTGCCAGATCTTCAGGTGGCGATACTCGGCACCGGCAGCCAGACCGAAACCGCGTGCATCGGCATCGATGTTGTAGCTGAAGTCGGCGCGCAGGTTGTCGATGCTTTCCTTGGCGTCGCGCGGCGAGATATAGGCCTGCGCCGGATTGAGCTTGAACGCCGAGCTGGTCAGCAGGCTGGAATCGGAAACACCCACGGCGTTCGGAAAACCATGGCTGTCGTTGGCATAGTCAACGAACAGGTTGCTCGGGTAGGCGCGCACGCCCCAGTAGACCTGGTTGTTGTGGAAGGTCTCTTCGGTGTGGCCGGCACGCAGGGTCAGCCGCGAGAGGTSACCGATATCCCAGTTGAAACTGGCGATCGCGCCGCGGTTRCTGCGGTCCCAGCGGTCGTGGCGGTTCTTGATGTAGATGCTGTTGATCTGGGTGGTGCCGCCGTCCTCGCTCTGGTTGCGTATCGGGAACTTGGCGTTGCCATACAGATCGGTCTTGTTCATCGTCGAGTTCTCGTAGAACCGGTACGAGTACAGCAGCAGCGAGGCATAGAACGGGTCGTCCGATGGCTCCGATGGC
>NZ_JBFTOJ010000076.1:0-18569 GCF_056397905.1 Stenotrophomonas sp. 05L414_2 | reverse complement strand
TACCTTCGCGGATCATCGCCGGCAGGTCGGCATTGGTCGCGCTGACCACGCGCACCTTGACCTGGCGTTCGCGGTTGGAGCCCAGGCGTTCGAAACGTCCTGTCTCCAGCACACGCAGCAGCTTCATCTGCCCACCCAGCGACAGGTTGCCGATCTCATCCAGGAACAGCGTGCCGCCGTCGGCTGCCTCGAACTTGCCTTCGCGCGCCTTGTTGGCGCCGGTATAGGCGCCGGCCTCGGCACCGAACAGTTCGGCCTCGATCAGTTCGGAGGGCAGGGCGCCACAGTTCACCGCCACGAAGGGGCCCTTGGCCACCAGCGAGTTGGCCTGGATGATCTGCGCGATCTTCTCCTTGCCCGCGCCATTGGGGCCGGTGATCAGCACCGGCAGCTCAGAGCGCGCGACCTGGCACGCCAGGGCGATCACCCGCTCGCTGGCGGGGTCGGCGAACACTGCACCACACAATGCGTACTTGTCTTCCAGCGCATGCCGCTGGCGCTGTTCGCGCTGGCGTCGCTGGTCCAGTTCGCGCCGCGCTTCGGACAATTCCAGCAGGTTGTTGACCGTGGTCAGCAGCTTGCGGTCATCCCAGGGCTTGGCCAGGTAGTCGGCGGCACCGGCCTTGACCAGGTCCACCGCGCTGCTCAGGTGGGTCCAGGCGGTCAGCAGGATCACCGGCAGATCGGGGTGGCGTTCGCGGATCTGTGCGAACAGCGCCTCGCCTTCCTCACCGGAGGTGGTGTCCTCGCTGAAATTCATGTCCTGGATCACCAGGTCCACCGGCTGCGATTCCAGCAGCGCCAGCCCTTCGGCCGGGCTCTGCGCCAGCAGGGTGTCGATGTCATGCAGGGAGAACAGCACGTCCAGCGCGGTACCCACGCTGGCGTTGTCGTCGATGATCAGGATCGCAGGCATGGGTCGCAAAGAGGGTAGCGCCGGGCCATGCCCGGCGGGGCGGGTGCAGTTGCAGCGGCTGGAACCGCCGGGCATGGCCCGGCGCTACCGGGCCGCTCTGCAATATAGCGAAACCAGCGGTAGCGCAGGGGCGTCCCGACTCAGCGCCGTGGCGGCGGCGGTGGCGGCGGTGCTGGCGGGTTCAGCGCCGCCCGCCACGCCGACACCGCCACCGGCACGGTCAGCATCCGGCCATCGCGGCGCAGCAGCAGGTAGACGGTGGGCGTCGATGCCGCCCGTATTGCGTCGGCGAGCTGTTCGATCTGCCGCACCGGCGAGTCGTCCACGCGCAGGATGCGGTCGCCATGGCGCACGCCGAAGCGCGGCTCCGGGCTGGCCGCATCCACCCTCACCACGCCTTCGGTCGAGCGCAGCGCCAGCCGCGCATCGTCCTGTCGCCACTCCAGCGTCTGCGCGCTGCTGCTGCCGGCGAGTACCGGCAGCGGCAGGGCCAGCAACAGCACCAGCAGGCTGGCGCGCATCTCACGCCCCCCGCGTGGCGACGGCCGGGGGCACCGCAGCGGCGCGGCGGGCCGGGCCGAACACGGCGATCTGCCCCAGCAGCCACAGCAGCGCTGCGCCCAGCGGCAGGTACAGCAGCGGCATGCGCGGCAGCTCGTACATGTTCATCAGGGCCAGGTTGATGGCGTACGCCGCCAGCATGCCCAGCACGATGCCCAGCGTGGCCAGCAGGAAGTTCTCGGTCTGGAAATAGCGCAGGATCTGCCCGCGGGTGGCGCCCAATGCGCGGCGGATGCCGATCTGCTTGCTGCGCTGCTGCACCCAGAAGCTGGCCAGGCCGACGATGCCCAGGGCGGTGACCACCAACAGCGCCACGCAGACCGTCACCAGCAGCCCGACCATCGAGCGGTCGTTCTTGAAGTAGTCGGCACGCTGTTCCTGATAGGTCAGTTTCTCGCGCACCAGGCGGTTGGGATCGTTGTGGTCCAGCGCGGCCAGCGCACCCTTCAGCACTTCATCGCGGCGTTCCGGCGAAGTGCGCAGCATGTACGGGCCGCGGGTGAAGTCGGTACGCACCGGCAGCATCATCGACAGGGTGCTGTTGTCGTTGTAGTCGGTGGGGGTGGCCAGATGGGCGACCACGCCGACCACGTGCAGGGCCTGGTTGCCCATGTAGAAGGTCTTGCCCAGCGCGCTCTGGTCCGGATACATCTTGGCGGCGACCTGCTGGTTGATGATCACCGGCGCGGCGCGGTCGGGCTTGGGATTTTTCTGGGCTTCCTCATAGTCGATGTATTCACTGGGCAGGAAGTCGCGGCCGGCGACCAGCTGCAGGCCGAGCGTGGACAACGCGTTCTCGCTGAACATGTACAACGACACGAAGGCGGTCGGGCGCTCCTGGTCACGTTCGCGCGAGATGCTGGTGTTGCTCGAGTTGCGGCGGAATGGCAGCTGGTTGACCTTGGTCACGCTGGTCACGCCGGGAATCGCGCGCAGCGATGCCAGGTCTTCGTTGGTGCGGGCCATGGCGTTGGCCTGCTTGCCGATGCCGCTGACCCGGACCATGACCAGTTCGTTCTCGGCCAGGCCGCTGGGCTGGCTGATCTTTTCCACGCGCTGGGTGACCAGGAACAGGGCATTGCAGACGATGGCGCAGGTCAGGGCGATTTCCAGCACGATCAATGCGGCTGCGGTCTTGTGCCGGCGCAGGGTGCTGAGGATGGGGCGGATGTCCATGGGAAGTCCTCGTTCTGGTGCTTACTGCGACTTGAGCTGGATGGCCGGGGTGACCTGCATCGCGCGCCAGGCGGGCAGGAAGCCGGCAGCAATGCTGGCCAGCAGGGTCAGGCCGAGGGCGAGCAGCAGCATGCTGCCGTCGAGGTGGGCCAGCTTGGCGTAGTCCACCGGCTGCTGGCGCACCGCATACAGTCCCAGCAGTGCCAGGCCGATGCYGAGCACGCCACCAACCACGCCCACCGCGCCCGCCTCGACCAAGCACTGCAGGAAGATCTGCCCGCGGCTGGCACCCAGTGCGCGGCGCACGCCGATCTCACCGCTGCGGCGCAGGAACTTGGCCAGCAGCAGGCCGACCGTGTTGACCAGGCAGACACCGAGGAAACCCAGGGCCAGCCACATCTGCAGGCGTACGTCGCTGGGTACCGCGTTGTTGAAGGTCAGCCACTCCATCACGGTGCGCAGGCGCACGTTGGCCGGGCGCTCGAAACGGCCGGCAGCCCGCTGCTGGTCCGAGTAGTTCACCAGGTAGCGGCGGTAGTCCTCGGCCTTGGACGGGTCAAGCTCCACCCAGTACTGGATCCAGGTGCACGGCGCGTTGATCGAATTGCTGTCGTCATCGGGTGCGCCGTCGCGGAAGCAGTTCATGTTGCCGTTGCTGCCGAGCTTGAGGTCCATCGCGGTGGACAGCGGCATCATCAGGTCCTCTTCGCGGCCGTAGTTGCCGACGGTCAGGTCGAAGAAGTGCGGTTCCGGATTCCAGGTGTCCATCACCCCGATCACCCGCAGCGAATGGCCCTCGACCCGGATCTGGCGGCCGACACTGTCGGCGCCCTGGAACAGCTTGTCATTGATCACCTTGGACAGCACCACCACGCGGGCGCGACCGTCATCGTCGCTGGCCGTCCAGGCACGGCCATACAGCATCGGCACGTTGAACATCGGGAAGAAGTCGGCCGAGGTCCAGCGGGTGTCGATGTTGAACGGCTTCAACGTGCTGCCTTCCGGCTCGACGGTGACGGCGCCAGCACTCATCATCGCCTGGCGCTCGCCACGCTTCTCGCGCAGCAGCGTCTCTGCATCGAAGCGGGTCATCTGGGTCTCCGGCTCTTCGCCGGTCAGGTAACCCGAGCGCGGGCGCGGATCGACCTGCACGTAGAACAGGCGGTCGCTCTTGTCAGGGATCGGGTCGCCGGACAGCACGTGGAAAACGGTCAGGGTGGTCATCGAAGCACCGATGCCCAGCGCGATGGCGACCACCATCAGCGCGGTCAGTACCTTGTTGCGGCGGAAGCTGCGTACCGCCAGTCGGGCGTAGTAGGCGAACATGGTCGTGCCCTCACTCGTTGACGGCGACGATGCGACGCGGGGTGGCCAGCACCGGCTCGCGCACCAGGTCGGTGACCTGGCCGTCGACGATGTGCACGTTGCGCTGCGCGCGTGCGGCCAGTTCCGGGTCGTGGGTGACCATCACGATGGTGGTGCCGGCGGCGTTGATCTCCTCCAGCAGTTCCATCACCCCGCGCGCCATCTGCGTGTCCAGGTTGCCGGTCGGTTCGTCGGCCAGCAGCAGGCGCGGGCTGCCGGCCAGGGCACGGGCGATTGCCGCGCGCTGTTGCTGGCCGCCGGAGAGTTCGTTCGGGTAGTGCTTCATGCGCGAGCCCAGGCCGACCTGGCTCAGCGCCTTCTCGATGCGCTCGCGGCGCTCGCCGGCGCTCATCTTGCGGTAGCGCAGCGGCACGTCCACGTTGTCGAACAGGTTGAGGTCCGGAATCAGGTTGAAGCCCTGGAAGATGAAGCCGATCTTCTGGTTGCGCAGGCGGCTGCGGGCATCATCGCCGAGCTTGCTGACGTCCTGGCCATCAAGCATGTAGGTGCCGCTGGTGAAGGTTTCCAGCAGGCCGGCGATGTTGAGGAAGGTGGTCTTGCCGGAGCCGGACGGACCGGTGACGGCGACGAACTCGCCTTCCTTGACCTGCAGTTCCAGTGAACGCAGCGCGTGGGTTTCCACCTGTTCGGTACGGAAGACCTTGGCGACCGAACGCATTTCGAGCATGTACATGGGGTGTCCTCTCTCCAGGATGTATGAGTTGTCAGTTGACGGAGACGCGTTCGGCGTCCTTGAACAGGTCGCTGCCCGAGACCACGATGCGGTCCCCCGGCTGCACACCCGACTTGATTTCCACTTCGCCCAGGCTGCTGACGCCCAGTTCGATCGGACGACGCACCGCGGTGCGGCCATCCATTACGTACGCCACACCGTTGCCCTGTTCCACGAACGGGCCGCGCTCGACCTTCATGACGTTCCTGCGGGTATCCAGCAGCACCCGCACCGACATCCGCTGGCTCTGGCGCAGGCCTTCAGGCTGGGCTGCGGCAAAGCGGACGCGTGCGTTGACTTCGCCATTGACCACTTCCGGCGACACCGCACTGATCTCGCCCGGGAACGGCTGGCCATTGCCGCCGGTCAGCTGCGCCGGCATGCCGATCGCCAGATCGCGCGCGAAGCTCTCCGGCACCTTGATCTCAACTTCGAACTTGGACAGGTCGACCACGCCCAGCACCGGCGCGTTGGCGGCAAGGTTGGTGGCCTGGGTGGCCTGCACCTGGCCGACCTGGCCATCGAACGGTGCACGCAGGGTCAGTGCGTCCACCTGGCGCCGCACTTCGGCCACTACGGCCTTCTGGCGGTCGGCCAGCAAACGCTTGTTGCGTGCGTCCAGGTCCGCGCCCTGGCTCTGCAGGCGTGCATCGGTGGTGGCATTGACCAGGCTGATGTCGGCCTTCTTCAGGGTGTCCTGGGCCTTGGCCAGATCGATCTGCGGCACCGCGCCGCCATCGAAGCCGCGCTGGTAGCGCTGCAGGTCGCGGTCGGCGGCCTGTCGCTCGATGCTGGCCTGGTCGGTTTCCTTGCGCGATTTGGCCCGGGCCAGGGTGGCATCCAGGTTGGCGCGGCTGGCCTCGGCCTCCAGGCCGGCCAGGGTGGCCTCCTCCTGGGCGAGCTTGCTGCGCAGCTCGGGGCTGTCGATGATCGCCAGCTCCTGGCCCTTCTTGACCACGTCACCGGCGACCACCTTCAGGTCCACCGTGCCGGCGGAGATGGCGTACAGCACCGGGCTGTTGGCGGCGATCACGCGGCCGTCGGCGGCGATGTCGCGCACCAGGTCGCCGCGCTGCACTTCGGCGATGCGCACCCGGCTGCTGTTGAACGAGCTGCTGGCATTGGACCAGGCATGCACGGCCCAGCCGATGCCGGCCAGCAGCGCGATACCCGCCAGGGCCGGCCAGCGGTAACGGTGCCATGCGGCCTTGGGGGCACTGGCTGAAGCGGAGGAAACGATCTGGTCCTGGGCGGAGGTGTCGCGGATCATCGGGTTCGTGCCTGTCGGTGGTGCCAGAGTGGTGTCAAGGACAAAGCACACAGCGTGCCAACTTTATTTCCTTTTCCATCAATGAGTTGAACATGTGTCGCTACTGTCCGGGTGTCCGCGGACACCTTTCCGGACACTTTCATTAAGCGGACAGGAGGGGGCTGGCGGACACGCAGGCTAGAATGCGGCGACCGTCTTCAAGGAAATGCGTGACATGTGTGGAATCGTGGGTGCGATCGCCGGGCGCGACGTGGTGCCGCTGCTGATCGAAGGACTGAAGCGACTGGAATACCGCGGCTACGATTCCTCCGGCATCGCCGTGATCGATCAGGCCGAACGGCCCGAGGTGCGCCGCGTACGCCGCACCGGTCG
The DNA here is from genome assembly GCF_056397905.1 of Stenotrophomonas sp. 05L414_2. Taxonomy (NCBI): domain Bacteria; kingdom Pseudomonadati; phylum Pseudomonadota; class Gammaproteobacteria; order Lysobacterales; family Lysobacteraceae; genus Stenotrophomonas; species Stenotrophomonas sp. 05L414_2. The sequence continues at coordinate 12,176 of NZ_JBFTOJ010000076.1, read as the reverse complement.
TGTCTCGGAGATGGCCACTGCTGCCGAGGCTGAAGGCTTCAACGCCAACCTGGGTATCGGCCACACCCGCTGGGCCACCCATGGTGGTGTCACCGAGGCGAACGCGCATCCGCACATCAGCCATGGCGTGGCGCTGGTGCACAACGGCATCATCGAGAACCATGAGGAGCAGCGCGAGAAGCTGCGCGCGCTGGGCTATACCTTCGAGTCGCAGACCGACACCGAAGTGATCGCCCACCTGATCCACCACCATCTGAAGAATGGCGATGACCTGCTGGTCGCGCTGCAGCACACGGTGAAGGAACTGACCGGTGCCTATGCGCTGGCCGTGGTCAGCCGTGCCGAGCCGGAACGCTTCGTCTGCGCCCGCATGGGCTGCCCGCTGCTGGTCGGGCTGGGCGAGGGCGAGAACTTCGTGGCGTCCGATGTGTCGGCCGTGCTGTCGGCCACGCGCAAGGTGATCTTCCTGGAAGAGGGTGACACCGCCGAGATCCGCCGGGATGGCGTGAGCATCTTCGATGGCAACGATCAGCCGATCGAGCGCGATGTACATCTCTCCGATGTCTCGCTGGCATCGCTGGAGCTGGGCCCGTACCGCCACTTCATGCAGAAGGAGATCCACGAGCAGCCGCGTGCGCTGGGCGACACCATCGAAGCGGCGATCGACGCTGGTGGCTTCCCGGCCGAACTGTTCGGCAAGAATGCCGAAGCGGTGCTGTCGGGAATCGAGGGCGTGCAGATCCTGGCCTGTGGTACCAGTTACTACTCGGGCCTGACCGCGCGCTACTGGATCGAGGCCATCGCCGGCCTGCCGTGCAGCGTGGAGATCGCCAGCGAATACCGCTATCGCGCCGCGTATGCCAATCCCAAGCACCTGATCGTGACCATCTCCCAGTCCGGCGAAACGCTGGATACGATGGAAGCGCTGAAGTACGCCAAATCGCTGGGACACACGCACACGCTGTCGATCTGCAACGTGCCGGAAAGCGCGATTCCGCGCGCCAGCGAACTGGTCTGCTACACCCGTGCCGGCGCCGAGATCGGCGTGGCCTCGACCAAGGCGTTCACCACCCAGCTGGCCGCGCTGTTCCAGCTGACCGTGGTGCTGGGCAAGCTGCATGGCCGCGTTGATGCCGCACAGGAAGCGGACTACCTGGAGCAGCTGCGTTTCCTGCCGGGCAGCGTGCAGCATGCGTTGAACATGGAACCGCAGATCGCCGCATGGGCCGAGCGTTTCGCACGCAAGAGCAGTGCGCTGTTCCTCGGCCGTGGCCTGCACTATCCGATCGCCCTGGAAGGCGCGCTCAAGCTGAAGGAAATCTCGTACATCCACGCCGAGGCCTACCCGGCCGGCGAGCTCAAGCACGGGCCGCTGGCGCTGGTGGACGAGGACATGCCGGTGGTGGTGATCGCACCCAACGACAGCCTGCTGGAGAAGGTCAAGTCCAACATGCAGGAAGTGCGCGCGCGTGGCGGCGAGCTGTTCGTGTTCGCCGACCAGGACAGCAACTTCAACGCGTCCGAAGGCGTGCACGTGATCCGCACCCCGCGCCATGCCGGCGTGCTCAGCCCGGTGGTGCACACCATCCCGGTGCAGCTGCTGGCGTACCACACCGCGCTGGCGCGCGGCACCGACGTGGACAAGCCGCGTAACCTGGCCAAGAGCGTTACGGTGGAGTAACACTCGGATCCATTGGATGCTGCATGCGAAAGGGGCCCACGTGGCCCCTTTTGTTTACGACGCTGGCGCTGCCAAGTGGGACAGCTGCCGGGTTTTCTGTCCGCAGTCGGCAGCAGGCAATCAATCTTTAATGCGCGACATCGCCTGTATTCAGCGGCGGTTTCAGCCGCGGTGCCATTCTCTGGATCGTCAGTTGGTTCCTACGACGAACTGTCCCATCGATGCCGCTAGTGACCGATGGTCGCAGTCGTAGAATCGAGTTGACCGAGAGCCGGGTTGAGCCGTTGAACCCCCTCGTTCGTGTTGCAGCACGACGTCTGCCGATCCATTCCAAGCGGCAGGTGGGTGCGCCAGACGTGCACTGAAAGGTCTGTTCCCGGGGAGGGGGCGAATCGGCAGAGCACACTTTTTTGACTTGAGTGACCTGCACCAGGAAACAAGAATGAACGTCCGCGAGCTCCTGCAATCCAAGAAAGAAGCTGTCATCACCATCGACACGGAAGACACGATCGGTGCCGCCGCGCACAAGATGAGCGCGAATAAAATCGCCGCACTGGTAGTGATGAAGGATGATGCGCCGGTCGGCATCATTTCCGAAAAGGACATCGTCCGCAGCCTGGCCGATGATGGCCCGCAGGCCGGTCGCCGGGTGATTTCCAGCCTGCCGTCCACCGGCCTGGAAGGCATTGCGCCGGATGCCACGTTGAAGCAGGCCATGTCCCTGATGACCTACTCGCGTCGCCGCCACCTGATGGTCACCGACGGCAGCAAGCTGGTCGGCATCCTCAGCCTGGGTGACATCGTGAAGAACCTGCTGGGCGAGCTGGAGCTGGAAAAGGCCGTGTTGCAGGACATCTACATGGCGGCCCACTGAGGCCTGCGCTGTGTGATGAAACGAAGCCGGGCATTGCCCGGCTTCTTCGTAGGTAGCGCCGGGCCATGCCCGGCGAGCGCGTAGCGCAGGAATCAGAAGCTGACCTTCACCGAATCGGCGCTGTAGTTCGCCGGGCCGTGGTAGACGACCTCGATGTTGTTGCCATCCGGATCGAGCACGAAGGCGCCGTAGTAGCCGGGATGGTACGGGCGCTCGCCGGGCGCGCCGTTGTCCTTGCCGCCAGCCGCCAGCGCAGCGCTGTGGAAAGCATCGACGGTGGCGGTATCGCGTGCCTGGAACGCCAGATGGTGGCGACCGGTCAACTGGCCGGCAGCGGCCTCGCTGCTGGCGCTGGAAATGAACAGTTCGTCGGCCCAGAAGTAGTCATCGCCTTCGCCGGCCACCGGGATGCCGATCGTGTCGAACACCGCCTGGTAGAAGCGGCGGCTGGCGGCCAGATCGCGTACGACCAGCTGGATGTGGTCGATCAATCGCCCACGGTGCAGTTCCATCGTTTCCATACGAACCTCGCAAAAAAGGGGGACGGAGTCGGTAGCGCCGGGCCGGGCCCGGCGAGCGCGCAGCGCGGCCTGCTCAAGGCCGCCGGGCATGGCCCGGCGCTACCGGAATTGTGCCCCTTTCTGGGTCAGGCGTTGGCGATGATCTCGACCCAGTAGCCGTCCGGGTCCTTGATGAAGGCCAGGTTCTTCATGCGGCCGTCGGTCAGGCGCTTCTGGAAGGTGACGCCCAGGTCTTCGAAACGCTGGCAGGCCGCTTCGATGTCCGGCACCGACACGCAGATGTGGCCGAAGCCGCGCGGSTCGCYGTTGCCGTCGTGGTAGACGGCGCCTTCCTGGTTCTCGGTGCCATGGTTGTGGGTCAGTTCCAGCACGCCCGGCAGGCCGGCCATCCACAGGCGGCGGGTGTTGTCATCTTCCGGCACCATGGTGCCGGCCGGTACGTAGGCCAGGAAGTACAGGCTGAACTGGGCTTCGGCAAAGTCGCGCTTGTCGATCAGCTGGTAGCCCAGCACGCGGGTGTAGAAGTCCAGCGAGGCGGTGGCGTCCTTGACCCGCAGCATGGTGTGGTTGAAGACGAAGCCGGTGGTCTCGGCCGGGGCCTGGGCGGCGACGCCGGGGACATCGCGCAGGGCGGGAATGGTCATGGGGGAGGTCCTTCAGACAGGGCCGTTGCCGGCCGGATGGGTGTCATTCTACGGGCCGGCAGCTGACGGCACCGCGACGTACAATGGCCGGATCGCACCGTTCCGTCCTGATGACCATTGCCCGCCATGTCGCAGCGTGAATGGGTGGCCGCCGCCATCCGCAAGATCGAAGCCGATTTCAACCGTTCCGCCGATACCCACCTGATCCCGCTGGCGCTGCCCGGGTTCGAGTGCATCGAGGTGTACCTGAAGGATGAATCGAGCCATCCCACCGGCAGCCTCAAGCACCGGCTGGCGCGTTCGCTGTTCCTGTATGCGCTGGCCAACGGCTGGCTGCGTGAAGGGCGGCCGGTGATCGAGGCCTCCAGCGGCTCCACCGCCGTTTCCGAGGCCTACTTCGCGCGCCTGCTCGGCCTGCCGTTCATCGCAGTGATGCCGGCCACGACGTCGCCGGAGAAGATTGCCGCGATCGAGTTCCACGGTGGCCGCTGCCATCTGGTCGAGCGCGCCTGCGACCTCAACTGCGATTCGGAAAAGCTGGCCCGCGAAACCGGCGGCCACTTCATGGACCAGTTCACCTATGCCGAGCGCGCCACCGACTGGCGTGCCAACAACAACATCGCCGAATCGATCTTCAAGCAGATGGCCGAGGAGCCCAGCCCGATTCCGGACTGGATCGTGTGCAGCCCCGGCACCGGCGGTACCGCAGCAACGCTCGGGCGCTACGTCAGCTATCGCCGGCATGACACCCGCATCCTGTGTGCGGACCCGGAAGTCTCGGTGTTCTACGATGGCTACCAGGCTGCACTGGCCGGCGGCAACGAGTGGCGCGGCATGACCTGCAACGGCGGCTCGCGGGTGGAAGGCATCGGCCGGCCGCGGGTGGAGTCCAGCTTCATCCCGACCAGTGTCGATGCCATGGTGAAGGTGCCCGACGCCTTGAGCCTGGCTGCGATGCGTCATGTCAGCCGCCAGCTGGGGCGCCGCGTCGGTGGCTCTACCGGCACCAACTTCATAGGCGTGCTGCAGGCCGCGCAGTGGATGCGCGAGGCCGGCCGCCAGGGCAGCATCGTCAGCATCCTGTGCGACAGCGGTGATCGCTACGCGCACAGCTATTACGACCCGGCCTGGTATGTGCGGCAGGGAATCGATGTGGACGCTGCCGACGCGCAGGTAGCGGCGGCGGTGGCCGGGCAGGGCCTGCCTGGATTGCCGTGGTGCAGTCTGGAAGCGCTGTAAGCCCGTCAGGCATCCGCCGGGCATGGCCCGGCGCTACCACAGGACAGGTCGGCAGCGCCGGGCCATGCCCGGCGAGCGCAGCGGCGCATTGGATCGCGCTCAATACCCCGCGGCCATGAAGGCCTCCAGTACCGCATCGCGCAGCGCGTCGGGCAGGGCCTCGATCTCCACGGCGCGGTCGTCCAGGTGCAGACGTGGGTCCAGGCTGCTGGCCCGGCCCTGGGCCAGGGCCTGCAGCCACAGCAGCACGCAGATGACGAATTCGCGCTCGTGGCCCAGCCGCACCTGGCTGGCACCGCGCTCGATCACTTCGAACGGATACCATTCCTGCTCATCGCTGAACCTGCCGCCCTGGCGCTGCAGTGCCTGCAACTGCTGCAGGTGGCGCGGCGCATCATCGCCCGCATCGCACAGCGCGGCGATCCAGGCCAGTTCAGTCGGGCTGGCCGACAGCGCCAGCGTTGGTGAACGTACTGCGGATGGAGCTGGAGCCAGACCTTCCATGTGGGGCCTCCTCGACACGTTCCGCTGCGGTCTCCCCCGCGCTGCAAGCTTCAGCCGGCGGCCGTAAGGCCGACGTGAACAATGGCCCGCCGCCCCTTGTCTGCCGGCCCGGCCAGCGCCATATCGATCTGGCTGCCCGCGCTGCCGGGCCCGTACTCTGGAGACCTGCCGTGACCGTTGCCAACCCCCTGCTCGATTTTTCCGGCCTGCCGCGCTTCGAGGCGATCCGCCCCGAGCATGTGGCGCCGGCGCTGGACGTGCTGCTGGCGCAGGCCGAAGCGGCGGTCAGCGCTGCCGAGCAGGTGCAGCCGGTAACCTGGCAGACCTTCGTCACCCCGCTGGACGACGCCACCGAACGCCTGTGGCGCGCCTGGGGCCTGGTGGGCCACCTGCAGGGCGTGGTCAACACGCCGGAACTGCGTGAGGCCTACAACAGCAACCTGCCGCGGGTGACCCGCTTTGCCAGTGCGCTGGGCCAGAACCTGACGCTGTACCGCCAGTACCAGGCGCTGGCGGCCAGCACCGAAGCGGCCGGTTTTGATGAGGCGCGCCGCAAGGTGCTGGACAACACCCTGCGTGATTTCCGCCTCGGCGGTGCTGAACTGGATGCGGACGCGCAGCAGCGTTTTTCCGCCATCAAGGAGGAACTGTCGGCGCTGTCGGCGAAGTTCTCGCAGAACGTGCTCGACGCCACCGATGCGTGGTCGCTGATCGTCGAAGACCCGGCGCGCCTGGCCGGCGTGCCGGACGATGTGAAGGCTGCTGCACGCGCCGCTGCGGAAAAAGACGGCAAGGCAGGCTGGAAGCTGACCCTGCAGATGCCGTGCTACCTGCCGGTGCAGACCTGGGGCGAGGACCGCGACCTGCGCGAGATCCTGTACCGCGCCAGCGCGCAACGCGCCTCCGAGTTCGGCGACGATGCGCTGGACAACGGCGGCAACATCGATCGCATCCTTGCACTGCGTGCCGAGCTGGCCGCGCTGCTGGGCTTTGATTCCTACGCCGACTATTCGGTGGCCACCAAGATGGCCAGCGACCCCGCCGAAGTGCTGGGCTTCCTGCGTGACCTGGCCGCGCGCGCCAAGCCGTTCGCGGCCAAGGACCGCGCCGAGCTGGAGCAGTTCGCCCGCGAGCATCTCGGTATCGACAGCCTGCAGGCCTGGGATCTGGCGTTCGCCGCCGACCGCCTGAAGCAGGCGCGTTACAGCTACTCCGAGCAGGAAGTGAAGCAGTATTTCACCGAACCGAAGGTACTCGGCGGCCTGTTCTCGGTGATCGAGCAGCTGTACGCCCTGCGCGTGCAGGAAGACAGCGCGCCGGTCTGGCATGAGGACGTGCGCTTCTTCCGCCTGGTGGATGCGCAGGGCGCCCTGGTGGGCCAGTTCTACCTGGACCTGTACGCCCGCGAGGGCAAGCGTGGCGGCGCGTGGATGGATGACTGCCGCAACCGCCGCGAGCGCGCCGATGGCAGCGTACAGACGCCGCTGGTGTACCTGGTGTGCAACTTCGGCCGTGGTGCCGATGGCAAGCCGGCAACCTTCAGCCACAATGAAGTGACCACGCTGTTCCATGAAATGGGCCATGGCCTGCATCAGCTGCTGACCCGCATCGGCGAACTGGGCGTGGCCGGCATCAACGGCGTGGAGTGGGATGCGGTGGAGCTGCCCAGCCAGTTCATGGAGAACTTCTGCTGGGAATGGGACCACCTTCAGGGCATGACCGCGCATGTGGAAACCGGCGAGCCGCTGCCGCGCGCGCTGTACGAGCGCATGCTGGCCGCACGCAACTTCCACAGCGGCATGGCCACCGTGCGCCAGTTGGAATTCGGTCTGTTCGACATGCTGCTGCACAGCCAGTTCGAGGCGGCGCAGGACAGCGTGCTGGCACTGCTTGAGCGGGTGCGTGCGGAAGTGGCGGTGAACCATCCGCCGAGCTGGAATCGCTTCCCGCACCAGTTCAGCCATATCTTCGCCGGAGGCTATGCCGCCGGTTACTACAGCTACAAGTGGGCCGAAGTATTGAGCGCCGATGCCTACGCCGCGTTCGAGGAAGCGCCGCAGGCGCTGGCCGCGACCGGCGCGCGTTTCCGCGACGAGGTGCTGTCGCGCGGCGGCAGTCGCCCGGCTGCCGAGAACTTCAAGGCCTTCCGCGGCCGTGCGCCGCAGATCGACGCGCTGCTGCGCCATTCGGGCATGGCGTAAGCAGGTTGCCGCCATCCACGCATGGCGTGGAGCTACCGGAATGCTCCGGCATGGCGTAAACGCAAAAAAGGGCAGCGCTCCGGTAGCGCCGGGCCATGCCCGGCGAGCACGTAGCGCGGTGTAGGAAAGCCGCCGGGCATGGCCCGGCGCTACCGGGGCGTCCCGCTTTCAATCGGCGTAGATCATCTTCCGGGTCATGCCGCCGTCGACGATGAAGTCCTGGCCGGTGCTGAAGCCGGACAACGAGGAAAGCAGGTACACCGCCAGTGCGCCGATGTCCTCGGGTTCGCCGACGCGGCCAACCGGATGCTGGGCGTGGTCGGTGGCCGAGTACTGCGGCACGTGCCGGCGTGACGGCGCCTGCCAGGCATCGGTGCTGATCCAGCCGGGGCTGATGCTGTTCACCCGCACCGCCGGTCCCGCACTGATGGCCAGAGCGTGGGTGAAGGCCACCAGCCCGCCCTTGGCCGCAGCGTAGGCTTCGCTGTGGGCCTCGGACTGCCAGGCGCGCGTCGATGCGATGTTGATGATCGCGCCTGCGTCGGCCGACAACGCCGGCAATGCGTGCTTGCTGCACAGGAACGCGCCATGCAGCGATGACAGCCGGCGCTGCCATTCTTCCCAGTCCATGTCCTGCAGCAGGGTGCCGTGCGGCCCGGCGATGCCGGCATTGTTGACCAGGCCGTCGATGCGCCCGAAGCGTTGCAGGGCCGCCGCGATGAAGTCGCGCACGCTGCTTTCGTCGGTGATGTCCAGCCGCTGGAACGCGGCATCATCGCTGCGCTGCCATTCGGCCAGGCAGGCCTGGCCCGCCTCTACGTCCAGATCGCCGATCAGCACACGGCCGCCGGCACCGAGCACCGCCTGGGCGATGCCGCGGCCGATGCCGTTGGCACCGCCGGTGACCAGCACCACCCTGCCGTGCAGCGGCGCAGTCGGCCAGGTGGCAATCGGCGGCACCGTGCTCATGACAGGTCGTCGCCGCGCAGGCGACGGTGCCAGCCCTCGACACCGATCCGGTCCAGGGTCTGGATGTTGCGCTCGACGATCACGTCCGGGTCCGGGTAGACATCCACCGCGCGTGCCACGCTGTCTTCGCGCAGCAGGTGCAGGGTGGGGTAGGGCGCGCGGTTGGTGTAGTTGCTGGCGTCATCGGCGGCGACGCCATCGAACTGGTAGTCCGGATGGAAGCTGGCCACCTGCAGGATGCCCTGCAGGTCCAGCGCCTCGATCGCCGCATCGGCGTTGTCGAGGAAGTCGTTGTAGTCGAGGAAGTCGGTCAGTACCTGCGGATGCACGATCAGGGTGGTATCGATCTGCTCGGCCGGCGTGTCGCGCAGCAGCACCAGTTCTTCGGCCAGTTCTTCCACCAGGGCTTCGGGTGTGGTCGCGTCGCTCAGCACGATGCGGACCTGGTCCTTCACGTACACCGCCTTGGCGAACGGGCACAGGTTCAGGCCGATGACGATGCGCTCCAGCCACAGGCGGGTGGCGGCGATCGGGTCATCGGTGGGCAGGGGGGTGTCGGTCATGGCGGGCGCATCGGCTGGCGGGGGTGGCCATTGTAGGCGGGCCGCTGCAGGGGCGCCGTTCACTGTGCAGGAACTGGACAACGGCGATGCYGGAAATTCCCATTGATTCAATCCCTTGCCGACATCACGCCAATGGCCGATTGCCGACGCTGCGGGCCAGGCGTGCAATGGCGGCACGACACAGGAGGACTTTTCATGACTGCATCTTCCCCATGGCTGCCGGACGCACTCTGGTCAGGCGCCTTCTTCGACGGTCAATGGAGCGCCGCTGCACAGCGCCAGCCGGTGATCGAGCCCGCCACCGGGCACTCGCTTGGCGAAATCGGCCTGGCCGATGCGGCGCAGGTCGCACGTTCGGCGGCCGCTGCGGCGCAGGCGCAACAGGCATGGGCGGCAGCGCCGTACGAACAGCGCGCCGAGGTGCTGCGCAAGGCTGCACGCCTGGCCGAAGAAAACATCGATACGCTGATCGACTGGCTGGTCCGTGAAAGTGGCTCCACCCGCCTGAAGGCCGGTTTCGAGGCCAAGGTGACCATCAAGGCGCTGCATGAGGCCGCCGCGCTCCCTTCGCGCAGCGTGGGTGAGATCCTGCCGTCCGAACCTGGGCGGCTGAACCTGGCGCGGCGCCGTCCGCTGGGTGTGGTGGGGGTGATCTCTCCGTTCAATTTCCCGCTGTACCTGGCGATGCGCGCGGTGGCGCCGGCGATCGCGCTCGGCAATGCCGTGGTGCTCAAGCCGGACCCGCGCACGGCGGTGTGTGGTGGTGCGGTGATCGCACGCCTGTTCGAGCAGGCTGGTCTTCCGCAGGGTGTGCTGCAGATGTTGCCCGGCGACGGCGCCGCCGGTGCCGCGCTGACCAGCGACCCGCATGTGGCGATGATCCAGTTCACCGGCTCGACGGCGGCCGGACGCAAGGTTGGCGAAGCCGCCGGCAAGCACCTGAAAAAGGTGTCGCTGGAGCTGGGCGGCAAGAACGCGCTGATCATCCTTGACGATGCGGATCTCGACCTGGCCGTGGCCAACACCGCCTGGGGCGTGTACCTGCACCAGGGCCAGATCTGCATGGCCACCGGCCGTGTGCTGGTACAGCGCGGCATCCACCAGGCCTTCCTGCAGAAGCTGGTGGCCAAGGCGAAGTCGCTGAAGGTGGGTGACCCGGCACGCGAGGATGTTGCGCTGGGTCCACTGATCAATGCCGCGCAACGCGACCATGCAGCGCGTGTGGTCGACGACGCGGTGAAGGCGGGTGCCACGCTTGAAACCGGCGGCACCCACCAGGACCTGTTCTTCGCACCCACCGTGCTCGGCAACGTCAGTGTCGACAATCCGGCGTTCAACGAAGAGATCTTCGCGCCAGTAGCGGTGGTGGTGCCGTTCGATGACGACGACGAAGCCGTGCGCCTGGCCAATGACAGCGAGTACGGCCTGTCGATGGCGATCGTCTCCCGCAATGTCGGCCGCGCGCTGAAGCTGGGCGAGCGCCTGCGCACCGGTCTGCTGCACATCAACGACCAGACCGTGAACGACGAGGTCATCAATCCCTTCGGTGGGGTAGGGGCGTCCGGCAACGGCACCAGCATCGGCGGCCCGTCCAACGTGGAGGAATTCACCCAGTGGCAATGGATGACGGTCAAGGGCGAAGCCCCGGCCTATCCCATCTGATCGAGGAGAACGCAACGATGAGCAGCAACAGTGGATCGCGTGACATCACCGCAGCGGTGGTGCGCGGCAAGGAACAGCCCTTTGTCATCGAGCAGGCGCGCCTGCGCGGCCCGCAGGACGACGAAGTGCTGGTGAAGATCGTAGCGACCGGCCTGTGCCATACCGATCTGATCGTGCGTGACCAGTACTATCCGGTGCCGCTGCCGGCGGTGCTGGGCCATGAGGGTGCGGGCATCGTCGAGGCGGTCGGCCCCAACGTGCGCGAACTGAAGGCCGGCGACCATGTCGTGCTGACCTACGGCCAATGCGGCCACTGCAATCCCTGTCGTGGTGGCCACGGTGCGTACTGCCGCGATTTCTTCGCGCTGAATTTCGGTGGTGATGATGGCCACGGCCATACCGCCATCACCGATGCACAGGGCCAACCGCTGCACGATCACTTCTTTGCACAGTCGTCGTTCGCCACGTTTGCGCTGGCGCGCGAGATCAATGCGATCAAGGTGCCTGACGATGCGCCGCTGGAGCTGCTCGGCCCGCTGGGCTGCGGCATCCAGACCGGTGCCGGTGCGGTGCTCAACTCGCTGCAGGTGCGATCGGGCAGCAGCTTCGCCAGCTATGGCGCCGGTGCGGTCGGCCTGAGCGCGGTGATGGCGGCCAAGGTGGCCGGGGCCACCACCATCATCGCCATCGACGTGGTGCCCTCGCGGTTGCAGCTGGCCATGGAGCTGGGCGCCACCCATGTGGTCAACAGCCGCGAGACCGACGTGATCGAGGCGGTGCGCGCGATCACCGGGGGTGGCGCCGATTTCGCGCTGGAATCGACCGGGCGCCCGGAAGTGCTGTCGGCCGGCATCGAAGCGCTCGGCGGGCTTGGCATGATGGGCGTGGTCGGTGCGCCGAAGYTGGGCACCACTGCCAGTTTCGATGTGAACAACCTGCTGCTGGGTGGCCGCAGCATCCGTGGCATTGTCGAGGGTGACAGCGTGCCGCAGGTGTTCATTCCGCAGCTGGTGACGCTGTACCAGCAGGGGCGCTTCCCGTTCGACAGGCTGGTGAAGTTCTATCCGCTGGAGCAGATCAACCAGGCGGCCGAGGACAGCACGCGGGGGATTACGCTGAAGCCGATTCTGCGGATCGCGGCGTGAGGTGAGGGTGGGGTGGGTTTGCAGGGCTGCGCCCTGCACCTGCCGAATCAACGGCAACGGCAACGGCAACGGCAACGGCAACGGCAAAAGCGGGCATTCCGTGGGATGGCGGGGTGGGTCCGGTTGCGGGGGACGCTGCAAGTACGTCCATGTAAGCTCGCCATGTAAGCTCG
>NZ_JBFTOJ010000075.1:0-18645 GCF_056397905.1 Stenotrophomonas sp. 05L414_2 | reverse complement strand
GTCCGGTTGMGGGGGACGCTGCAAGTACGTCCATGTAAGCTCGGTCGCCGCATCCATGCGGCTCACGCCCCCTCAACCGGACCCACCCCGCCTTCGACAGTTTCCCGCGATCTGGTGGAACAGCGTCCGGCCCTGGTAGGTGTCGACCTTGGTCGACACGGATGAGTTCATTCGATATCTGACAGATGTGTCGACCAAGGTCGACACCTACCAACAGCCGCAGGAATCTGTCGGGGGTGGGGCCGTGTGGGTTGGCAGGACCGTTGGCGCCATGGATGGCGCCATCGAGCCCCCATGGACGGGTTTACGGCGTGTCCTGCCAACCCATACGGCCCCGCCCAGCCAGCAGAAAGCCAGTGCCGCTGTGGCTTTTGACGTTGCCGTTGCTTTAGGGCCTCGGCGGGTGCAGGGCGCAGCCCTGCCAACAAAAAACCCCGCTTGCGCGGGGTTCTCTGTGTACTGCGTGCAGCAGAGGCTTACGGACGGCGCGCGAGGGCCTCGACGTCCTTGGCCTTGGGCAGCAGGTCCTGCTTGGTCACGCGCAGCGCGCCGACCGTCAGCATCGGCACCGCCACCAGGATCGAGGACAGCACCACGATCACCGCACCGATCATGTGCGTCTCGGCCAGGCCTTCCATCGAACTGCCGCCGTACAGGTACAGGGCCAGTGCGGACAGGAAGAACATCACCGCGGTGATCACCGTACGCGACAGCGTCTGGTTGATCGAACGGTTCAGCACTTCCAKCGGCTCCACGCGCAGGCTGCGGAAGTTYTCGCGGACGCGGTCGAACACCACGATGATGTCGTTGATCGCAAAGCCCATCACCGACAGCAGGCCGGCCAGCACGGTCAGGTCGAACTCACGGCCGAGCAGCGACACGTAGGCCACCGTCACGATCAGGTCGAACATCGCCACGATGCTCGCGGTGACCGCGAACTTCCATTCGAAACGCACCGCGATGTAGATCAGGAAGCCGGCCAGCATGAAGATGGTGGCGTACAGGCCATTCATCGCCAGGTCCTTGCCGATCTGCGGGCCAACGAACTCGTTGCGCAGCACGGTGGCCTGGTTGTCAGCCGAAGAGACCGCCTTGACCACGGCCGCGGCAGTCGCCTTGTCTTCGGCCGAAGCGCCGCCGGTACCCGGAGCGTGCTCACCGTGCGGGGCCAGGCGGATCAGCAGGTCGGTGTTGCCACCGACGCTCTGTACCTGGGCGCCATCGAAGCCGTTCTGCTCAAGTTTGCTGCGGACGTCCTCGACATCCACCGCGTGTTCGAAGCGGGCTTCGATCAGGGTGCCGCCGGTGAAGTCCAGAGCGTAGTTGAAGCCCTTGAAGCCGATGATGCCGATCGAGGCCAGGAACACGATGATCGTGACGACCATCGCGACATGGCGCCAGCGCATGAAGTCGATCTTGGTATCGTTCGGGAGGATGTGCAGCGGAAACAGTTTCATGTGCGTGTCGTCCMGTCAGATGGCCACGTTCTGGAGCTTCTTGCGACGGCCGTAGATCAGCGTCGCCAGTGCACGCGATACGGTGATCGCGGTGAACATGGAAGCGAAAATACCGATGATCATGGTCAGCGCGAAGCCCTTCAGCGGACCGGTACCGAATGCGAACAGCGCCACACCGACGATCAGGCCGGTCAGGTTGGCGTCGAGGATGGTGCCCGACGCACGCTCGTAACCGGTCACGATCGCGGTCTTGCCCGGCACGCCGGCACGCAGTTCTTCACGGATACGCTCGTTGATCAGCACGTTGGCGTCGACCGACAGGCCGACCGACAAGGCCAGGCCGGCGAAGCCCGGCAGGGTCATGGTCGCGCCGAACAGCGACATCACCGCCACCACGATCAGCAGGTTGAACAGCATCGCGATCGAAGTAATGAGGCCGAACATGCGGTAGTAGATGGTGAAGAACACCAGGGTGAACATGAACGCATAGACCACCGCGGTGATGCCGTTCTTGACGTTCTCCGCGCCCAGGCTCGGGCCGACCACGCGCTCTTCTACGAAGTCCATCGGCGCAGCCAGCGAGCCCGACTTCAGCAGCTTGGCCAGGTCCTCGGCTTCCTTCTTCTGCAGACCGGTGGTCTGGAAGTTCTTGCCGAACACGCCGTTGATGTTGGCCACCGAGATGACTTCCTCGTTGACCTTGAAGCCACGCACTTCCTCACCGTCGACGACGGTCACGGTCGGCACGCGCTCGGTGTAGACCACCGCCATCGGCTTGTTCACGTTCGCGCTGGTGAAGTCGAACATGCGCTGGCCACCGACGTTGTTCAGCGTCACGCTGACTGCCGGGGTGCCGCTGGTGGAGTCGGTCACCGCCTGCGCGGCCACCATCTGGTCACCGGTGACGATCACGCGCTTGTTCAGCAGCACCGGACCGCCGTTGTCACGGCGCTGGTAGACCTTCGCTTCCGGCGGAATACGACCCGACGCGATGGCGTCCTGCGCGTTGCCGTCCACCACGGCCCGGTATTCCAGGGTGGCGGTGGCACCGATCATGCGCTTGGCTTCGGCCGTGTCCTGCACGCCCGGCAGCTGCACCACCACGCGATCAGCACCCTGGCGCTGGATGATCGGCTCGGACACGCCGAGCTGGTTCACGCGGTTGCGCAGGGTGTTGATGTTCTGCTCGATGGCGCCGTTGGCGATCTGCGTGATTTCCGCTTCCGGAATGGAGACCGTGATGCGGTTGCCACTGACGTCATAGCCGAGGGTCGGCTGCGCCTTGGCCAGCGCGGCGCGGGCACGGGTACCGGCGTCTTCGCCGGCCGAGGGGCTCAGGTTGGCGACGATGGTGTTGTCGGCACGACGCTCGACCGACTGGTAGGCGATGCGCGCATCACGCAGGGTGCTGCGCACGTCCTCGGTGTAGGCGTCCAGGCGCTTGTCCAGCGCGGCTTTCTGGTCGACCTGCAGCACGAAGTGCACGCCGCCCTGCAGGTCCAGGCCCAGCACCATCGGGCGGCCGCCGAGCTTGGCCAGCCAGTCCGGCACGGTCGAGGCCAGGTTCAGGGCAACCGTATAGTTCTCGCCCACGCTGTCACGCAGCGCATCGCTGGCGGCAGACTGCGACTTCAGGTCCGACAGGCGGACGATCAGGCTGTCCCCTTCCTTCTCTGCACCGATCGTGGTGACACCGGCCTTCTTCAGGTCGGCCAGCACACGGTCGCGCAGCGCATCGTCGATCTGCCCGCCACGGTTGGCGGTGATCTGGATGGCCGGGTCCTTCTGGTAGATGTTGGGCAGTGCGTACAGCGTGCTGAGCGCCAGTACGATCACGATGACGACGTACTTCCAGCGTGGAAATTCGAGCATTGCTTGGGTCCCGCGCGGCGCCATCCCCGGCGCCGCGGTTGTGCTTCAGAAAGGGAGTGGCTTACTTGGCCGAATCCAGGGTGCCGGTCGGCAGCACGCTGCCGACAGCGCCCTTCTGCACGCGGATGCGCACGTTCTCGGCCACTTCGACGGTGACGAAGTTGTCGCCGATATCGGTGACCTTGCCGGCGATGCCGCCGTTGGTCAGCACTTCGTCGCCACGCTTGATCTTCTCCAGCATGGCCTTGTGCTCCTTCTGCCGCTTCATCTGCGGGCGGATCATCAGGAAGTACATGATGGCGATCAGGATGATCGGGAACAGCAGCGTGGTCAGGCCCATGCCCTGCGGTTGGCCGCCAGCGGCCTGGGCGTGGGCGGCGGGAATCAGGAAGGCAAGCAGGTTCATCGTTGGTCCTTTGGTTGGGCGGCGCTTCGGCCGTTTCACGGGCACGAGGTGTCGACCGCGGATCTGGGTCAGCCTTGAAGTATGCCACGGCCCCGGGCGTTCGTCCTCGGGCCGTTTGGCAGGGGGTGCTGCGGGTTTACAGGGGCGGCGCTACCGCCCCGCGTGCTGCGTAGAAGGACTCGCGGAAGGCCAGGAAGGTTCCCGCCTCGATGGCTGCGCGGATGTCGGCCATCAGCTTTTCGTAATAGAAGAGGTTGTGCTGGGTGCCCAGCATCGGCGCCAGCATCTCGTTGCAGCGGTCCAGATGGCGCAGGTACGAGCGGGTATAGCCGCCGGCACAGGCCACGCAGCCACAGCCCGGCTCGATCGGGTCCATGTCCCGCGCGTACTGCGAATTGCGGATGYGGACGGTGCCAAACGAGGTGAAATAGTGGCCGTTGCGCGCATTGCGGGTCGGCATCACGCAATCGAACATGTCCACGCCGCGGGCGACACCCTCGACCAGGTCTTCAGGGCGGCCAACGCCCATCAGGTAGCGCGGACGGTCGGCCGGCAGCTCCGGGTCCAGATGGTCGAGCATGGCGTTGCGCTCGTCTTCCGGCTCGCCCACGGCCAGGCCGCCAATGGCATAGCCGTCGAAGCCGATCCCCTGCAGGGCCTCGGCCGAACGGCTGCGCAGGTCGGTRTGCACCCCGCCCTGGACAATGCCGAACAGGGCCGCATCGTTGCCCAGTTCGTCATGCGCGTTGCGGCTGCGCTGGGCCCAGCGCAGGCTCAGTTCCATCGACCGGCGGGCGACGTCCTCGGTGGCCGGGTACGGCGTGCACTCGTCGAAGATCATCACCACGTCCGAATCGAGCACCTTCTGGATCTTCATGCTCTCCTCCGGGCCCAGGAACACCCGGGCACCGTCGGTCGGCGAGGCGAAGGTCACGCCCTGCTCGGTGATCTTGCGGCGGTGGGCCAGCGAGAACACCTGGAAGCCGCCGGAGTCGGTCAGGATCGGGCCATCCCAGCGGCAGAAGCCGTGCAGGCCGCCGTGGTCGGCGATGATGTCCAGGCCCGGCCGCAGGTACAGGTGGAAGGTGTTGCCGAGGATGATCTCGGCGCCCAGCGCGCGCACCTGGTCCGGCAGGATGCCCTTGACCGAGCCATAGGTCCCCACCGGCATGAAGGCCGGCGTTTCCACCGTGCCACGCGGGAAGGTCAGGCGGCCACGGCGGGCGCGGCCATCACGGGTCTGGAGCTGGAACTGCAATCGGGACATGGAGCGGTCGTTCGGGCAAATAGTCGCCCATTGTCTCCCAAAACCGCCTTTCCTGCTCCGGTAGCGCCGGGCCATGCCCGGCGGATGACCCGCAACTGCRCCTCTCCGGGCATGGACCGGCGCTACCCACCTCAGCCCTACCCCGCCTGCGGGAACAGCAGCATCGCGTCGCCGTAGCTGAAGAAGCGGTAGCGCTGCTCGATCGCGTGCTGGTAGGCCTCGAACACGCGCTCCTTGCCGGCAAACGCCGAGATCATCATCAGCAGCGTGCTTTCGGGCAGATGGAAATTGGTCACCATCGCGTCGACGCTGCGGATCCGGTAGCCGGGGGTGATGAAGATCTGCGTTTCGCCCGCGAACGGCAGCAACTCCCCCTCACGCATCGCACTTTCCAGCGCGCGCACCACCGTCGTGCCGACGCCGATCACCCGGCCACCGGCCGCACGCGTGCGTCGCACCTGCTGCACCAGCTCGGCACCGACGTTCAGCCACTCGCGGTGCATGACGTGGTCCTTCAGGTCGTCGGCGCGCACCGGCTGGAACGTGCCTGCGCCCACGTGCAGGGTGACGTGGCCGAAATCCACGCCCTTGTCCTTCAGTGCTCCCAGCAGCGCCTCATCGAAGTGCAGGCCGGCAGTCGGTGCCGCCACGGCGCCCACTTCGCGCGCGAACACGGTCTGGTAGCGCTCGCGATCGTCCACGCCGGGCTCGCGCTGGATGTAGGGCGGCAACGGCAGCCGGCCAGCGTGCAGCAGCCACTGCTCCAGCGATTCCGGCACATGGAACTGCAGCACGTAGAACTCGCCGTCGCGCCCCAGCACTTCGGCTTCGCCACCGGCATCCAGGGCGATGCGGCTGCCGGCCTTCGGCGACTTGCTGGCACCCACCTGGGCCCGCGCCTGCTGGCCGCCGAGCAGGCGCTCGATCAGGATCTCCACGCGGCCACCGCTGGCCTTCTGCCCGAACAGGCGCGCCGGAATCACCCGGGTGTCGTTGAACACCAGCAGGTCGCCCGGTTGCAGCAGCGATGGCAGGTCGCGCACCTGCAGGTCGGTGAAGGCGGTCGGCGCCGGTGGCACCAGCAGCAGGCGGCTCGCCGAGCGTTCGGCCAAGGGGGCCTGGGCAATCAGTTCGGCCGGCAGTTCGTAATGGAAATCGGACTTCTTCAAGGCAGTGGACGGCAACAGGTCGACAATGGCGCGCATTGTACGTCCAGCGTCTGCGAGCCGGCACGAGCGAGGCCGAACGTCGCGCAAAATGCTGCTATGCAGCAGTCTTTTGCGGGGTTATCGCGCAAAAAAACAAGTGCTAGCATCGACGAGGAAGTCCGCTGCACGAGCCCGCCCCAAGCGCGCGTGAAGACGCGCGTTTTGCTTTTGAAGGCCCGTGCGACCCAACGTTTCAGGAGATCTGCAATGAGCTTCATCGAACGCCTCGCCCCCCTCCGCGCCCAGCCCGGCACCCGCCTCACCAACGGCCTGGATGACGCAACCCTGACCGCCCTCGCCGCGAACCACTCGCAGCTGGTCGCCGCGGTCGATGCCGCTGCTGCCGAATTCGCGCGCGTGCAGGCTGAGCTGGGGCCGCTGCTGGCACAGGATGAGCAGGCGCAGATCGATGCCATGCAGGACGGCTTCGTCAATTTCTACGCCGATGATGCGGTGACCCCGTACGTGGCGTTGGCCGCGCGCGGTCCGTGGGTGGTCACCCTGAAAGGCGCGGTGCTGTACGACGCTGGCGGCTACGGCATGCTGGGCTTCGGCCACACCCCGGACGCCGTCATGGAGGCGATGTCACGGCCGCAGGTGATGGCCAACATCATGACCCCCAGCCTGTCCCAGCAGCGCTTCATCACCGCGCTGCGGGCCGAGATCGGCCACCGTCGTGGCGGCTGCCCGTTCACGCGCTTCATGTGCCTGAATTCCGGCTCTGAAGCGGTTGGCCTGGCCGCGCGCATCGCCGACGTCAACGCCAAGCTGCAGACCGACCCGGGTGCCCGCCATGCCGGTGCGGCAATCAAGCGCGTAGTCATCAAGGGCAGCTTCCACGGCCGCACCGACCGACCGGCGCTGTATTCCGATTCAAGCCGCAAGACCTACATGCAGCACCTGGCCAGCTACCGTGGCGAAGAGTCGGTGATCACCGTCGCCCCGTACGACGAGGCCGGCCTGCGCAAGGTGTTCGAGGATGCCGCGCACAACAACTGGTTCATCGAAGCGGTGTTCCTGGAGCCGGTGATGGGCGAAGGTGACCCGGGCCGCTCCGTGCCGCCGGCGTTCTATGCGCTGGCCCGCGAACTGACCCGCGCCCATGGCAGCCTGCTGCTGCTGGACTCGATCCAGGCCGGCCTGCGCGCCCACGGCGTGCTGTCGGTGGTCGACTATCCCGGCTTTGAAGGCCTGGACGCGCCGGACATGGAAACCTACTCCAAGGCACTGAACGCCGCGCAGTATCCGCTGTCGGTGCTGGCCGTGACCGAGCACGCCGCGCAGCTGTACCGCAAGGGCATCTACGGCAACACCATGACCAGCAACCCGCGTGCGCTGGACGTGGCCTGCGCCACCCTGGCCCAGTTGACCCCGCAGGTCCGCGCCAACATCGCCGAGCGCGGTGCCGAGGCCGTGCGCAAGCTGGAGCAGCTGAAGAACGAACTGGGCGGCCTGATCACCAAGGTGCAGGGCACCGGCCTGCTGTTCTCCTGCGAACTGGCCCCACAGTTCAAGTGCTATGGCGCCAATTCCACCGAGGAATGGCTGCGCCAGCACGGCATCAACGTGATCCATGGTGGCGAGAACTCGCTGCGCTTCACCCCGCACTTCGGCATGGACAGCAGCGAGCTGGACCTGCTGGTAGGCATGGTGGGCCGTGCGCTGCGTGAAGGGCCGCGCCGCGAACAGGCTGCCGCCGCGTAATCCCAGACCCTCGTAGAGCCGGGCGCTGCCCGGCTGAAGGGCTGGCCGTGATCTGAACGAAATGCCGCCGGGCATGGCCCGGCGCTACAGAGAACAACGGCAAAGCCTCATAATTGCCCGGACACCCCGCCCTGCGACCGGCTTCACTGGTTGACCGCGGGGCGTTTTCGTTTCCGGCCAAGACAGGAAGATCCATGAAGTCGATCTGTGTGTACTGCGGTTCCAACGCTGGCAGCAAGCCGGTCTACACCGAACGCGCCATCGCGCTGGGCGATCGCATCGCCCGCGACGGCATGCGCCTGGTGTACGGCGGCGGCAATGTCGGTCTGATGGGTACCGTGGCCAATGCCGTGCTCGCCGCCGGCGGTGAGGTCACCGGCGTGATTCCGCGCCAGCTGGCCGACTGGGAAGTGGCCCATCGCGGCCTGACCGAACTGGAGATCGTCGGTTCGATGCATGAGCGCAAGTCGCGCATGTTCGATCTGTCCGATGGCTTCGTCGCCCTGCCCGGCGGCTTCGGCACCATGGAAGAGATCTTCGAGATGCTGACCTGGCGCCAGCTCGGCATCGGCAACAAGCCCTGCGCGTTCCTCGATGTAGACGGCTTCTATGCGCCGTTGATCGGCATGATCGATCGCATGGTGGAAGAGCGCTTCCTGCACCCCGAGCAGCGCCAGGACCTGTGGTACGGCTCGGACATCGAGGAGATGCTGGCCTGGATGAAGGACTACCAGCCGGCCCAGGCCTCGAAGTGGATCGACGAGAAGCGCCGCGCGGCGCTGCGTTGAAGACTACGTGCGCGGTGGCTCAGGCTGCCGCGCGCGTCCACGGTGCCGGCCGGCCCAGCAGGTAGCCCTGGCCGTAGTCACAGCCGAGCTCGAACAGCGTGTCACGCTGCGCCTCGGTCTCGATGCCTTCGCCGATCGTCTCGATGCCCAGCGTGCGTGCCAGCGACAGCACGCCTTCGACCAGCGCGCGCGTGCTCTGTGCCTCCGGGCCGTGCAGGCCGGCAATGAAGCTCTGGTCGATCTTCAACGTGCTGATCGGGAAACGGTGCAGGTAGGACAGCGCCGAGAAACCCGTGCCGAAATCATCCAGCTGCACCTGGATGCCGCGTTCACGCAGGCCCTTCAGGATGCGCAGCGTGTGTGGACCGTCATCGAGCAGCGCCACCTCGGTGATCTCCAGGCGCAACCGCCGCGGGTCCGCGTTGCTCGCCTCCAGCAGGCCATACAGGCGCCCGCTGAACTCGGCGGAGCGGAAATGCCGTGGCGACACGTTGACCGACACATAGCCACGCCCGCCGTCGGCAAGGCCGGCAATGACCTGCTCATAGATCAGCCAGTCGACCTGTTCGATCAGGCCACTTTCCTCACCCAGTTCCAGGAACGCGCCTGGCAGCAGCAGCCCACGGCGCTCGTGCTTCCAGCGCAGCAGGGCCTCGTGGCCGACCACCTCGCCGTCGGAGAGGCGCACGATCGGCTGGTAGAACGGCACGAAATCACGGTTGTTGATCGCCCGCCGCAGGTCGGCCTCGAGATCCAGGCTGCGCAGCGCCTGCTCGCGCATCTCCTCATCGAAGATCGAGCAGCGGTCGTGGCCTTGGGCCTTGGCCCGGTACATCGCCGCATCGGCGTCGCGCAGCAGTTCCTCGCCGGTGCGATAGCGCGGGTTCCACAAGGCGATGCCCAGGCTGCCGGAGGGGAACAGCTCGCGACCGGCGATCCACATCGATTCCTGCAGTGCCAGCAACAGCCGCTGGCCGAAATCCAGCGCCTGCGCCAGGCCCTCCGGACAGTGCAGCAGCACGGCGAACTCATCACCGCCCAGGCGCGCCACCACATCATTGTCGCCGGCCATGGACACGATGCGCTTGGCTACTTCCACCAGCATGCGATCGCCGGCGGCGTGACCGATGCTGTCGTTGACCAGCTTGAAGCGGTCAAGGTCCAGGAACAGCACCGCGAACACCGGGCCACCTTCGCGCCGGGCCAGCGCCAGCGCATCCTGCAGCCTGTCCAGCAGGTGCAGGCGATTGGGCAGTCCGGTCAGCGCGTCGTGCATCGCCTGGTGGGTCAGTCGCTGCTCGGCGCGCAGGCGCTCGCCGATCTGGCCCAGCAGTTTTTCGTTCACCTCGCCCAGCTCGCGGGTGCGCTCCTCCACCCGCTTTTCCAGCTCGGCATGCGCCGAGCGCAGTCGTTGCTGGTCGCGCTGGCGCGCAAGACCGGTGCCGATGTTCTGCGCAACGAAGATCAGCAGGCGCTGGTCATGCACGCTGAAGGCGATCTGCTCGGTATAACTCTGCACCACGATCGCACCGACCACTTCGTCGTCGCGCAGCAACGGCACGCCGAGCCAGCACTGCGAACGTGCGCCGGATTCGCGCACCTCGCCGGTTTCCAGCAGCGCATCGATCTGCGCACGCGAGGCCAGCAGGGGCCGACGATGGCGGACCACATACTCGGTCAGGCCGCGACTGAACGCGCGCGGTGCACGACTCGCGTTGTGCTCGTCGACCGAATAGACGAAATCCAGCCCATCGCCCTCGGCATTGACCAGCGCGATATAGAAATTGCGCGCATCCAGCAAGCGCCCGACCACGCCGTGCACCTGCCCGTAGAACTGCGCCAGGCTGTCGGCCGACATCGCCATTTCGGCGATGTTGTACAGCGCGGTCTGCAACTGCTCGGCGCGGCGGCGCTCGGCCACTTCATCCTGCAGGCTGAGATTGGCGCGCTGCAGTTCCTGCGTGCGGCGTTCCACCTGCTGCTCCAGCCGCACCTGCGCCTGGCGGCGGTCCATGGCGGTCTGCACGTGCTGGGCGACAAAACCCAGCAGGGCCCGTTCGGCCTCGCCGTAGCGGTCGGCATGCTCGTAGCTCTGCACCACGATCGCACCACACACCCGGCCATCGCGCAGCATCGGCACGCCCAGCCAGTCCAGGCTTTCCGGACCCCGCTGCGGGTCGTGCTCCTGGTCTACCCGCGCCAGCAGTTCGCGCGAAGGCCCGCTCAACGGCCGGCCATGCCGCAGCAGCGCTACTGTCAGGCTGCGCGGCATCTGGTCGATGTCGTAGCCTTGGGCAGGATCGGCGACGAAATCATCGACCTGGTCGGCGAAGTACAGGAAGCGGATCTGCCGGCGGGCATCGTCATACTCGACGATGTAGCAGTTCTGCGCGTACATCAGCGTGCCCAGCACGCCATGCACGTGGCGCAGCATCTCGCTCATTTCCAGGTCGGCACCGGCCAGGTCGGCAATCTGGAACAGGGCCTGCTGCAACCRCTCAGCTTCTTCCAGCGCCTTGATCTGCCCCGCCTGGCGGCCCCGCTGCAGGGCCAGCTCCATGGCCTGCCGGGCCAGCCCCCACCAGGCCGGGGAAGGCGTCGCGCCGCGTACCGACAGCAGCAGCCGGGCGCCGTCGTATTCCCAGCCGTGGCGGCCTTCAGCGTGGTCGGCCAGCGGCTGCCAGATGTCCTCCTCGCCGCCGCCGATCGGCCAACCGCCCTGCCCGCTGCCGAGCTGCGGATCGTCCCAGCCGACGCGCACGATCGCCGTTTCCGGCAGCAGCGCATGCAGCGCGCGCACCAGCGCTGCGCTCAGCACAGGCTCGTTGTTTGACGCTTCCAGCGCGCGGTCGGCTTCGGTGGACAAATGACGTTCTCTTGGCGCCGCCTGAGCGCCGCCTCCCCTGAATTACCGAGCATAACGCGCCACCCGGGGGGCAATGGAAGCCCGGCAACCCCGAAACGTGCCCTCGGGCGTTTTTCCTGTTGATCCCCTCCCGGTTCCTGCCGTGACTGTCGCCCTGTCCCACCCCATCGCTGGCTATGCGCCACCGCCTGCAGGGCTTACCCTGTACGGCGTGGATGCCAGCGCCCTGCCAACCGATGAAGCCTTGATGCTGGCCTGGGCCGCCGGTGAAGTGCACGCGTTCGAAAGCCTGTATGCCCGTCATCGCAAGCGCCTGTTCGGCTTCCTGCTGCGGCAGCTGCGCGACACCGCGCTGGCCGAGGAGATGTTCCAGGACGTCTGGCAGCGGGTGATCAGCGCGCGTGCAGGCTGGCAGGCCGATGCAGCCTTCAGCACCTGGCTGTTCCGCATCGCCCACAACCGCCTGAATGACCACTGGCGCGCCGCCCGCCATCGCCCCCCTGCACCGGCCGATGCCGATCTGCGCCTGGCCGCGCTGGAAGATGGGCAGACACCGGAAGCGGAATTGTCCGAATTCGAGCAACGTCGCCGCATCCAGCTGGCGATGGAAGAACTGCCCGCAGAACAGCGCGAAGTGCTGCAGCTGCGGCTGGAACAGGAACTGAGCCTGGAGGAGATCGGCCAGATCACCGGCGTTGGCCGGGAAACCGTGAAATCGCGGCTGCGCTATGCGATGGACAAGCTGCGTGCGGGACTGAACGCATGAACCGAGACGATGCACTGACGCCGGAAGAACGCGAACTGGCACGCCTGCTTGGGCGCCGCACCGAACAGGGCCCTCCGCCGGCACTGGATGCGGCGATCCTCGCCGCTGCGCGTGCGGCCGTGGAGACGCCAGCACGCGAGGCGGCCCCAGCGCCGGCGGCACCGCGCACGCTGCGCCCGCGCCGCCGCTGGCCGGCCGTGTTCGGCGTGGCCGCATCGGCGGTGTTCGCCGTTGGCATCGCCTGGCAGATGCGTCCAGAGCCGCCCTCGGCCCCTGCCGAGGCAGTTGCCACCGCGCCGGCTGCACAGGAAATGGCGGCCGATGCGAGCGCCGAAGGCACGGCCTACGACAGCGCGGCCGCCGATGTCGCGGCCACCGAAGCCGCACCGGTACCTGCACCGGTACCTGCACCGGCCGCAGCACCGGCACCTGCGGCGGCCAAGGCAGCACCGGCTCCGGCACCAGCCATCGCGGAGGCGGTGAAACCCGCGCCTGCCGCACCCCGGCAGGCACCTGCTCCGATGATGGCGCCGGCACCGCCACCTGCGCCGGCAGCCGACACAGCGTTTGCGCCGCCTCCGATGCCAGCGGCAGCGCCCCCCGCGGCCGAAGCCTATTCGGCACCTGCGCCTGCGGCCCCTGCCGCGGCGATGAGGGCCCGCAAGGCCACTGCGGCGGCGGCCGAATCCATGCCCTCCGCGCAGGCCACGGCCGAAGACCGCGTCGCGCTCACCGCGGCCAAGCAGGACGCGGCCGGCAGAACCGCGCCTGGCGTCATGCGCCGCGCAAGCGACGCGAACCTCAGCGCGGACGCGGTACAGGCCGAAGTGCAGGCCGATGCCCGGCTGCCACGCCGGCAATGGCTGCAGAAGATCCGCGAGCGCCGCGACGCCGGCCAGCGCGACCTGGCCCGGGCGAGCCTGGAGCGTTACCTGCAGACGTATCCAGAGGCGCGCCTGCCAAAGGATGTGCGACCGTTGCTGGACGACTGAAGCACATCGGCGGCAAGCCCGTAGAATGAAGGGAATGCCCGATACCCTCGCCCAACCGGTCAACCACACCCTGGACGTCAAGCACAGTCGCTTCATCGCGCATGCCGCGCCGATCGAGAGCGCGTCTGCGGCGATGGCATTTCTGCAGGACGTATCGGTAGCCGATGCGACCCACAACTGCTGGGCCTACCGGCACGGCCAGGACTATCGCTCCAGCGATGACGGCGAGCCCGCCGGCACCGCGGGCCGCCCGATCCTGGCCGCCATCGATGGGCAGGGATTCGACCGGGTGATGGTGGTGGTCACCCGCTGGTTCGGCGGCATCAAGCTGGGCGCCGGTGGCCTGGTCCGGGCTTACGGCGGCGCCGCTGCCGAATGCCTGCGCACCGCGCCGCGCCTGCCACTGGTGGCGATGGCGCGGCTGCAGCTGGTGGCTGGATTCGAGGACCTGGGCGCGCTGCATGCGGCCCTGCCGGCCCACGCGGCCGAAAAGCGCGATGAACAGTTCGATGCCAATGGCGTGAGATTGYGGGTGGAATTGCCCGCAGACCAGGTCGACGCATTGAAAATCCGCCTGCGCGACGCCACCCGTGATCGTATCCGTATCCAAGATGACCCCTTCGATGACTGACAAGGACGCACCGGCGACCGACCCGGCCTCCCCGCCGCTGCGCCGCCTCGGCAGCCTGCGCACACTGTGGCCGTTCGTGCGCCGCCACAGCGGATTGTTCAGCGCCTGGCTGCTGGCCCTGGCCGTTTCTTCAGCGGCGACCCTGAGCCTGCCGCCGGCGGTGAAGCAGATGATCGACCACGGCTTCAGCAGCGGTGGCCAGATCAACCGTGCCTTTGCATTGCTGATGCTGGTCGCTGTGGTGCTGGCGTTGGCGACGGCGGCGCGCTTCTACTTTGTTTCGCTGCTCGGCGAGAAGGTCGTGGCGGATCTGCGCAGCCGGCTGTACGCGCACCTGATCCAGCTCGGCGCCGGCTTCCACGACCGCAGCCGCAGCGGCGAGCTGGTTTCGCGCCTGACCGCCGACAGCGAACTGCTGCGCAGCGTGGTCGGCTCGACCATGTCCGTGGCGCTGCGCAGCAGTGTCACCGTGGTCGGCAGCCTGGCGATGCTGTTCGTCACCAGTCCGCGGCTGGCCGCCTGGTCGCTGCTCGGCATCCCGCTGGCAGTGCTGCCGATCATCATCGGCGCGCGCAAGCTGCGTACCATCGCGCGCAGCAGCCAGGACCGCATTGCCGATGCCAACAGCCTGGCCAGCGAAACGCTGGGCGCGGTGCGCACCGTGCAAGCGCATGCGCGCGAACCCTATGAACGCGGCCGTTTCGACCATGCGCTGGGCGATGCGATCCGTGCCGCGCGCCGGCGCATCGGCGCGCAGTCGCTGGTGACCGCCAGCGCCATCCTGCTGGTGTTCGGTGCGATTGTCGGGGTGTTGTGGCTGGGCGCGCACGACGTCATCGACGGGCGGCTCAGCGCCGGTACGTTGGGCCAGTTCGTGCTGTACGCACTGATCGGTGGTGGTTCGGTCGGTGCGCTGGCCGAAGTGTGGAACGAACTGCAGCGCGCATCCGGCGGCATGGGCCGCATCGGCGAGCTGCTGCAGGAAGACATCGAGATCCGTGCGCCGGCCAAGCCGCGTGCGCTGCCGCAGCCGCTGCGTGGCGAGATCCGTTTCGACGACGTGCTATTCAACTACCCGCAGCGACCGGACCAGGCCGCGCTGGATCATTTCAACCTGCACGTGCGGCCGGGTGAAACCGTCGCCCTGGTCGGCCCGTCAGGCGCCGGCAAGAGCACGGTGCTGTCGATGCTGCTGCGCTTCCACGATCCGGCAAGCGGCCGCATCTGCGTGGACGGCATCGATGTGCGCGAGGTCGATCCGGCCGAGCTTCGCGCGCAGCTGGCGCTGGTGCCGCAGCAGCCGACATTGTTCGCCTCCAGTGCACGCGACAACATCCGCTATGGTCGGCTGGAGGCCAGTGACGCCGAGGTGGAGGACGCAGCCCGTGCCGCCGAGGCCGACGCCTTCCTGCGTGCGCTGCCAGAGGGCTACGACAGCGAACTGGGCGAGCGCGGTGCCCGCCTGTCCGGTGGCCAGCAGCAGCGCGTGGCGATCGCCCGCGCCTTGCTGAAGGACGCACCGATCCTGCTGCTCGACGAAGCCACCAGCGCGCTGGATGCACAGAGCGAACATGGCGTGCAGCAGGCGCTGGAACGCTTGATGGCGGGGCGCACCACGGTGGTCATCGCCCATCGGCTGGCGACCGTGCTGAAGGCCGACCGCATCGTGGTGATGGACCATGGCCGTATCGTGGCCGAAGGCACGCATACGCAGCTGCTGGCTGAAGGCGGCCTGTATGCGGAGCTTGCACGCCTGCAGTTCATCGATTGATGACGGCCGGCTAACACCGGCCGGATCACTCTGGCGGCGTAGCGAAGAACCACTGAAGGAGGCCAAGCATGTCGTTCCGTCAGTTCCCCGCTGTCGACAGCAATGGCGAAAGCCACATCATCATCGAGTTCAAGCCCGAGGCCAGCGGCAGTGGGCATGGCTCCGAAGCGACGCCGCGTTATGAGCTTGATGACGGACGCCAGCTGGTACGCAACGGCCGCGAGTTCACCACCAGCGGCGGCGAGGTCAGGTTGTCGATCTAGCGATCCACCGCAGAGCCGGGCATGCCCCGGCTCTACTGCTGTTCCGGACAGAAAAAAGGTTGGTCATTTTTTGACCAACCATCTTGACAGCCTTGCACGCCAAGGCCTGCCGCAGGTTATCCACATGTTTGCGCAGAAGCCATCCACACGCCCTGTGGATGAATGGCGTTACGCCAGCACCCGGCCGATCCCGCTGGCATCCACTTCGGCCGCGGCTGCCGCGATAGCCCCTGGCTCGCTGCCGGCCACGAAACCGATGCGGAAATGCACTTCGCCGGCAGGCGTGCGCGAGGAGTGGATCGAGGCGAGGCTGATGCCGTGCTGCTCGAACACGTTCAGCAGCTCACGCAACGAACCGGCGCGGTCTTCAGGCAGATGTACCGACAGTGCATTGCGCTCGGTCAGGTCGGCCAGCAGATAGCCGACGCGCTCGAAGGTGTAGTTGCCCGCAGCCAGCGCCTGATCGCCGAAGGCACTCCTGTTGGCCTCCAGCAGGTGATCGCGGAACGCGCCCCGCGCAGCGTCGTCGCCCTGCCCCACCTGTACCTGCAGCGTCTGCAGCTGGCCGATCAGGCGTTGCAGCATCGGCGCCACATACGGATTGCCGAACTGGATGTCTTCGTAGATCGCCGGATTCAACGACAGGATGCGCGAGATGATCGCCGTATCCAGTTCGAACGAGGCCGATCGATACGGCAGCATCGCCGCCAGCGTGCCCAGCTGCGGTTGGTACTCGCGCAGCACACCTGCCTGGGCCAAGTGGGTCGCATGCACCATCGCCTGCACCAGCGCCATCATCTGGTCATGGTGCTGCGGGGTGGCGCGCACGCATTCGGCCTGCAGTGCCAGGCACAACGCGTCCACCCAGGGCCGCCAATGCAGCAGCCTGGCCTCGCAGACCACCATCACCCGGCCCTTCAGGGTCGGCGCCTTGGGCGGCGCCGTCATCGGATGCAGGCCCACCACTTCGGCGCACGAGGCCAGCATCGCCTGCACCGGCGCTTCCTTCACCGAGGTCACATCCAGCCACAAGCGTTCCTGCTCGCGGCCCGCCGACAGGCGCGCGTACTCGGCGATCAACGTGGACGTGTGCCGGATCGGTGCGGAGAACACCAACACGTCGGCCTGTTCCAGCAACTGCTCCGGCGCATGCGAACCCGGATCGGCCGGATCGTGGCCGATCACGCGCACCTGCATGTGCTGTTCGAAGAACCGGGTCAGCCAGCGTCCATAGGCGCCGGCACTGCCGACGATGCCGACCGTGCGCGGCGTGCGTTCGTGCAGATCGCTCATGCCAGCCGTTCGGCGCGGAAGCGCAAGCCGTCGGCCAGTGCCGCCGGTGCGGCCGCGATCACGTCGAACTCTTCGAAGCCGTGGGCCAGGGTCGCCTCCAGCGCCGCATGGGTGCCGGCGATGGCCCGCGAGATGGCCATCTGCATCGGCTCACCGCGCAGCAGGAAGGACACCATCAGCGACATCAGCACGTCGCCGGTGCCTGCCACATCCACCGGCAGCAGCGGCGAGGTCCAGCGCCAGGTTTCCTCGCGACCCACAGCCAGCGTCACCAGTTCGCCCGGATTGCCGCCGACGCTGTGTGCCAGCACCCACTGCGGCCCGCGTGCCAGCAGCGCGCGCGAAGCAGCAATGGCATCGGCTTCGGCCAGCGCCGGCATGCCGGTCAGGCGACCGAGTTCGAAGGCATTCGGGGTAACCAGCCATGCATGCGGCAGCAGGCGCTCAGCGAAGATCGCTTCCAGTCCCGGCTCCACGTAGGGACCGGTGTGGGTATCGCCGATCACCGGGTCCAGACAGTAGCGCAGCTGCGGACATGCCGGCAGGATCTCGTCCAGCCAATCAGCAAAGGCCGCACCGTTGGCAGCGCTGCCGAAGTAACCGGAGACCAGCATCTTCGCCCGCTGCGGAAGACCCCGTTCATGCGTGCCGAGCAGCAGATCGGCAAACCAGTCGCTGGGCAGCACACGGCCAYGGGTGGTCTCGTAGAACGGTGCATTGCTCAGCAGCGTGGTCGGGATCGAGGCCACGCGCACGCCGAGCGCACGCATCGGGGGCAGCGCGGCGCTGTTGCCGGCATGGCCGTAGACCAGTTGTGATTGGACCGAAATGACATCGATCGGCGAAGGGCCGTCGGGCCGCTGGCGGCGGCCGTGGACCAGGTGGTTGTCGAGGGATTCGCTCATGCCCGCATTCTACGCCCAAGGGGGGTTTCGGCAGGGCTGCGCCCTGCACCTGCAGAGGCAACAGCCACAGCCAAAGCCGAGGCAACAGCAACAGCGGCACTCCGAGGAATGGCGGGGCACTGTGGGTTTGCGGGGACGCCGTGAATCCATCCCTGGAGGCTTGGTCGCCGCATCCATGCGGCTCACACCCCGCAAACCCAAAGTCCCCCGCCTTCGAAAGTACCCCCGCGAGCAGTAGATCCACGCCATGCGTGGATGAATCTCTGTCCAACTCGAATATTCAAATCCAAATCGAAAATCGTCCACGCATGCCGTGGATCTACGTGTCGACCAAGGTCGACACYCACCAASAGCAAGTCATGCCATCCCGACAGATTGCGGAGATCTGTCGAAGGCGGGGTGGGTCCGGTYGCGGGGGTGTCCGCGGCATGGATGCCGCGGCCAAGCCTCCAGGGA
>NZ_JBFTOJ010000074.1:0-18719 GCF_056397905.1 Stenotrophomonas sp. 05L414_2 | reverse complement strand
AAGGCGGACCCAACAGCCGCGCAGTAGATCCACGCCATGCGTGGATGTCTTCCGCCTGGATCAATCAGTTGCGGGCGCCATGGCGTTACCTGGAACTCGTGCGATTGCCCACAGAAGAAAACTCCAGACCATCAATATCAGCATGCGTGCCGCACAATGCCAAACCCGTTGCCGTCGGGTCGATCCCGCCGGATGAGACTCTCAGCGCACCTGCATGTTGCTCGATAGCCACTGTGCCTAGTTCGGACTGATGAATCAGCTTTCCGCCCTCTGGCTTCATGTGCAGCACAAAGGAGCAGACGTGCTGCATCGCCTGGGTACTGTGCAGCTAAACCCTGTAGCCCAGTGATTCTTCGACAATCGACAGGCTGTCCCTGAATCCATCGCGGCAACTACGCCCGCTGCCCGGTTCGGTACACAGATCGCTCGCCTGCGAATAGCTGCCTGCCCATGCCCCATCATCCCTGTTGCCTCCCCACGCCATCTGCAGCACCGAGGCTTGGAAGAGCAGCGGGAGGCACAGCAGCCTTACAGAGGGATTGTTCTTCATTCAGCTTGCATCTCCGGATAGGCGTCCTTTGCCGCCCACCCTACTCGGCAACGCCGGCCAGCGGCCGGCACTACCGGTGCACTCAGAACGCGTTGATCCCGGTCAGCTCACGTCCGATCACCAGCTGGTGCACGGTTTCGGTGCCTTCATAGGTGATCACCGATTCCAGGTTCAGCGCATGGCGGATCGCCACGTGCTCGGTGGTGATGCCGGCGCCACCCAGCAGATCGCGACACTCGCGGGCGATGTCGATCGCCATGCGGCAGTTGTTCCACTTGGCCAGGCTGACCTGCTGCGGTTGCACCTGCCCGGCTTCCTTCAGTCGGCCGAGCTGCAACGCCAGCAGCTGCGCCATGGTGATGCGCCGGGCCATGTCGGCCAGCTTGATCTGCGCGCTCTGCGTGGCCGCCAGCGGACGGCCGAACAGCACGCGCTCCTTGGCATACCCCAGCGCTTCATCCAGGCAGGCGATGGCCGAGCCGATCGGGCCCCAGCTGATGCCGAAACGCGCCTGGGTCAGGCAGCCCAGCGGCCCCTTCAGCCCCTTCACGTTCGGCAGGCGGTGGCTGTCGGGTACGCGTACGTCGTCGAAGAACAGCGCGCCGGTCAGCGACGCGCGCAGGCTCATCTTGTGCTTGATTTCCTGGGTGGTGAAGCCGGGCATGCCCTTCTCCAGCACGAAGCCCTGGATGCCGTCTTCGGTCTGTGCCCAGACGATGGCCAGGTCGGCCACCGGCCCGCTGGTGATCCACATCTTGCTGCCGTTGATGCGCCAGTCGCTGCCATCGCGCACCGCGCGGGTCTTCATGCTGGCCGGGTCGGAACCGCCATGTGCCTCGGTCAGGCCGAAACAGCCGATCAATTCGCCGCGCGCCATCGCCGGCAACCATTGCCGGCGCTGTTCTTCGCTGCCGTAAGCAAAGATCGGGTACATGCACAGCGAGCTCTGCACCGACACGAAGCTGCGCAGGCCCGAATCGCCGCGCTCCAGCTCCTGGCAGATCAGCCCGTAACTYACCGCCCCCATGTCGCCGCCGCCGTACTCACCCGGCAGCGTGGCACCGAGCAGGCCCAGCGCGGCGATCTCCGGCACCAGTTCCGACGGGAACCGTGCCTGGTCGAAGGCATCACCGATGATCGGCAGCACGCGCTCGTTGGTGAAGCGGGCCACGCTCTCCTGTACCGCGCGCTCTTCCTCGCTGAGCAGGGAACGGACATCGAACAGGTCGTACGGATCCAAAGCCATGGCACTCACACGCAGTCGGGACTGCCGCCATTGTCGGCCATCCGGGCGGAGTTGGTGTGCGGGTAGAGGCCGACCTTGGTCGGCGCTGGTGTTTCCGCTCACGCCAACCAAGGTTGGCACCTGCCAGACCACGCGCATTACGCTGCATTGCAGCAATTGCGATGTGAACATCGGCGATCTAGCTCGATCACGCCCGTCCCGGTACCCTGACACATTCAAACAACCGTTTCGCCCGTGGCTGCACGCGCGATTCCCAGGCAACCGCCGGTGGCCCCGATGCCGGCACTACCCACGAGTCATGCAATCGATGAGTGCTGAAGCCAACGCCCTGCCCCAGCGTGAAGTCATGGAATTCGACGTGGTCGTCGTCGGTGCCGGCCCGGCCGGCCTGGCCACCGCGATCCGCCTGCGCCAACGTGCGATCGACGCCGGCCGCGAACTGTCGGTATGCGTGCTGGAGAAGGGCTCCGAACCCGGCGCGCACGTGCTGTCCGGCGCGGTGATGGACCCGCGCGCGCTGACCGAACTGTTCCCGGACTGGGCCGAGCGCGGCGCACCGCTGAAGCAGAAGGTCACCCGCGACGAGTTCCTGTTCCTCAGCGAGACCGGCGCGCGCACCACCCCGCACGCGCTGTTGCCCGAGTGCTTCCACAACGAAGGCAACTACATCATCAGCCTGGGCGAAGTCACCCGCTGGCTGGCGCAGCAGGCCGAGGCGCTGGAAGTGGCGATCTTCCCCGGCTTCGCCGCCGCCGAAGTGCTGTACGGCGATGACGGTGCGGTGATCGGCGTGGCTACCGGCGACATGGGCATCGAAAAGGACGGCACGATCGGTCCGGCCTTCGAGCGCGGCATGGCCCTGCATGCGAAGTACACGGTGTTCGCCGAAGGCGCGCGCGGCCACCTCGGCCGCCAGCTGATCAGCCGTTTCAAGCTGGACGAAGGCAAGGATCCGCAGGCCTACGGCATCGGCATCAAGGAACTGTGGCAGATCGACCCGGCCAAGCATGAGCCGGGCCTGGTGGTGCACGCCGCCGGCTGGCCGCTGGATACCGATACCTACGGCGGTGCCTTCCTGTACCACGCCGACGGCGGCAAGGTCGCCATCGGCTACGTGGTCGGCCTGGACTACAAGAACCCCTGGCTGAGCCCGTTCGAGGAATTCCAGCGCTTCAAGACCCATCCGTCGATCCGCAAGCATCTGGAAGGCGGCACCCGCATCGGCTACGGCGCGCGTGCGATCACTGCGGGCGGCCTGATGTCGCTGCCCAAGACCGTGTTCCCGGGCGGCGCGCTGGTTGGCTGCGAAGCCGGCTACCTCAACGTCAGCCGCATCAAGGGCAGCCACGCCGCGATCAAGACCGGCATGCTGTGCGCCGATGCCGCCTTCGACGCGCTGGTGGCCGATCGCCAGCACGATGAGCTCAGCGCCTACCCGGCCGCCTTTGAAACCAGCTGGCTGCACGACGAACTGAAGCTGTCCAAGAACTTCAAGCAGTGGTTCAAGAAGGGCCAGACCGTGGCCACGCTGATGACCGGCATCGAGCAGTGGCTGCTGCCGAAGCTGGGCGTGCGCAACCCGCCGTGGACCCTGCGCCACAGCATCCCGGACCACGCCTGCCTGGAGCCGGCATCCAAGCACACGCGCATTGCCTATCCCAAGCCCGATGGCGTGCTGACCTTCGACCGCCTCAGCTCGGTGTTCCTCAGCAGCACCAACCACGACGAGAACCAGCCCAGCCACCTGACGCTGAAGGATGCGAGCATCCCGGTGAAGGTGAACCTGGCCGAGTACGCCGGTCCGGAAGCGCGCTACTGCCCGGCGGGCGTGTACGAATTCGTCGGCGACGGCAACGATGCGCGGCTGCAGATCAACGCGCAGAACTGCGTGCACTGCAAGACCTGCGACATCAAGGATCCGACCCAGAACATCGTCTGGGTGACCCCGCAGGGCGGCGGCGGCCCGAACTACTCCGGCATGTGACCGGCGATGGGGCTGCGACGGCCGGTCGCAGCCCCACGGCGCGTGCGCCCGTTATCCTGCTCGCCCATGCGTGCCCTTCGTCTGCTTCCCGCTGTTGCCACGATCCTGGTCGCCAGTGCGTGCCAGCGCCCGCCCGCTGCGCCCAGCACGCCCGAACAAGCGCGCCAGCAGGCGATGCAGCGCGCGTTCGAACTGTGCGCGGGCTGCCATACCGTCAATGCCGGCGGCATCCACCGCTTCGGTCCCAACCTGCATGGGGTGATCGGCCGCCGTGCGGGCAGCCTGCCCGACTACGCATACTCGCAGGGCATGCGCCGCGCCGACTTCGTCTGGAGTGCGCAGACCCTGGACACCTTCCTGCAGTCGCCCACCCATCTGGTACCCGGCACGCGCATGTACAACGCCTTCCCGAGCGCCGAGCGTCGCGCGCTGGTGATCGCTTACCTGCAGGAGCACGCGGCTCAGTGAGCCAGGCGCTGCAGCTGGTGCTGCAGGTGCGCCACGAACTGCCCGGCGTCGGCAACCGCCGATGCGACCTCTGCATCGCCCGCGGCCTGCAACCGTTCCACCAGCGCGTTGGCGCGATCGGCCAGGCCGCGTGCACCCACCGCCCCCAGCGCACCGGCCTGCCGATGCAGGTGCAGCGCGGCCGTCACCCGGTCGCCTTCGTGCAGCGCGCGCTGCAGGGCCGCGATGTCCTCGTTGCTGGCCTTGACCAGGCTGTCGTGCAGCTGCCGGGCGATCTCGCGCGAACCGAAGCGCCGTTGCAGGGTCGCCAGGTCGGGTAGCCCCTCGTCGCCCTCGGGCTCATCGTCGCTGTCCACCGCGGCCTGGTCATCTTCAGCACCCTCGGCGCGCGGCAACCAGCGCAGCAGCGCTTGCCGCAGCGTCGCCAGCGACAATGGCTTGGCCAGCACGTCGTCCATGCCGGCTTCGCGGCAGCGGCGTGCGTCATCGTCAAGCACGCTGGCGGTCAGCGCCAACACCGGCATCCGCGGCTGGCCGTTGCGCCCCTCGCGCTCGCGCAGCAGGCGGGTGAAACCAAATCCATCCAGCACCGGCATGCGGCAGTCGGTGATGACCAGATCGAAGGATTCCTCCGCCAGCCGGTCCAATGCCTGCTGCCCGTCATCAACCAGCACATGCGGCACGCCCAGCTGCTGCAGGCGCCAGGCCATCATCGCCTGGTTGGTGGGATGGTCTTCAATGATCATCACCCGTGCCTGGCGCAGATCAGGGGGCAGCAGCGCGATCTGCTGGTGCTCGGCCTGCAGCGCGATCACATCCTCGCTGCGCGCCTCCACCAGCGACAGCAGCACGTCAACCCGCGTTCCTTCGCCCAGCGTGCTTTCCAGCTTCAGTTCGCCGTCCATCTTCTGCACCAGGCGCCGGCAGATGCTCAGGCCCAGCCCGGTGCCCCCATGGTCGCGCTGGATGTACGCACCGGCCTGGGTGAAGGGTTCGAACAGGGTCGGCAGCTGCTCCGGCGCGATGCCGATGCCGGTGTCGGTGACGCTCAGGCGCAGCGGCTGGCTGCCATCCTCGGCAGTAGGCCCCAACACTTCCAGCTGCAGCCGCACCGAGCCCTTCACGGTGAACTTGATGGCATTGCTGAGCAGGTTGAACACGATCTGGCGCAGGCGCACGCCGTCCACCTCATGGGCCTGTGCCAGCTGTTCGTCAATGTCCAGCTGCAGGTCCAGGCCACGCGCCGTGGCCTGCGGCAACAACAGTCGATGCACACCCTCCAGCAGTGGCCGCACCGGCAGCGGCACCGGCTCCAGGCGCAGCGCGCCCGCTTCCATCCGCGAATAGTCGAGGATGTCGTCGAGGATCTGCCGCAGCATCTGCGCCGAGTCTTCGATCACGCCGAGGATGCGTTGCTGTTCGGCGTCCAGCGGCGAATGCGCCAGCACTTCCAGCATGCCCAGCACACCGCTCATCGGTGTGCGGATTTCATGGCTCATGGTGGCCAGGAAGCGCGATTTCGCTGCTGCAGCCTGCTCGGCTTCGACCATCGCCGCGGCCAGCGCGTCGGCCTGCGCGCGCGCTTGGCTCACGTCCACCCAGTAACCACTCCAGGTTACCGCGCCTGCTTCCGTTGAATACGGGTGCGCCTGGCTGCGCACCCAGCAGGGCGCGCTTCCGTCGCGGTGGATACGGAACTCGAAGGACAGCGGGGCGAAATTGCGTGCCGCCCGTTCCATCGCACGCAGCACCTTTTCGCGGTCGTCGGCATCGATGCATGCCAGCAGCGCCTGYCCGTCCGACTCCGCCTGCTGCCGGCTGATGCCGAACATCGACTGCACATCGCCGGCAATGAAGGGGAAGCTCAGGGTGCCGTCCGCTTCGCGGCGGGCCTGGTAGACGATGGCAGGCAGGTTGTCGGTCACCTCGGCCAGGCGCTGCTCCAGCTCGCGACGGCCAGCCACTTCGCGGCGCAACCGCCAGTGCCCCAGCCCATGCATTGCCACAGCAGTGGTCAGCACCAGCAGCAGGGGAAGGCCCCAGCGCAGCAGGGTGCGCCAGTCCACTCCATCGCGGTATTCCACCGACAACCAATCGCCGCGCAGGGCCTCGCGCCGGCGCGGCCCCATCTGCAGCAGCAGGCGGTCGAAGGTGGTGGCCAATGCCGCATGGCGACGCTCCACCGCCAGCGCCAGCTGGTCGTTGAACCCGGCTGGCGCGGCCAGTTGCAGGCGCCCCGGGAAGCGGTTGCGCAGCAGCTGGTCGACCAGCGCCAGGTTGCCCACGTAGGCATCAGCCTCGCCATCTGCCAGGCGTTGCAGGGCCTGCTCGGCGCTGCGCGCGGCGACGATCTTCACCGACGGTGCCTGATGCTGCACGTAGCCACGGATGCGCTCGGGATCGGACAACAGCACGCGCTTGCCGTCCAGGTCCGACAGACCCAGCATCGACGGACTGTCAGTGCGGGTGACAATCACATTGGGAACGGTGATGAAGGGCTGGCTGAACACCCATTCCGGCCCGAGATAGTTCGAATCGGAGGGAATGCCGATCACCGCCTGCAGTTCTCCGCGACGCGCCTTCTCGCGCACCTCATACCAGTCATGGCTGTTTTCAACCTGCAGGTTGGCGCCGGCCTGCAGCAGGCGCTGCAGGTATTCGTTGGTCAGGCCACTGGGCTTGCCATTCCTGTCGGCAAACGACAGCGGCGCGGCGTTGGGCGCAAAGCCGATCTTCAAGGGTTGCTGCAGCACGCGTTTCTCGGCCTGGCTCAATGCCAGCTGCGCCGACGCCGACCACTGCGGCGGTGGCAGCCAGCGCTGCGCGAGGGCGTCACGCTGCGCTTCGCTGACGGCGGCAAGCGCCAGGTCCAGTGCTTCGGACAACGGCTGTTTGCTGTTGGGCACACCGAAATGCAACTGCTCCGGGGGCAGATCGCTGGGCCGCAGCAACGCCACACCCTTCAACCCGTTGGAGGCGATCAGTTCCGTCGCCACGTAGGCATTGCCGATGAAAATGTCGGCTTTGTCGTCTCTGACCATACGCAAGGCCGTCAGCGTGTTGTCTGCGACAAGTTGTCGTGCCCTTGGGAACCGCGCACGCACCTGCGGTCCGGTCATGAAGTCCTGCTCGACCACAACGCGCAGGCCATCCAGATCAGGTGCCTCCGAAGCACGCAGGTCCTGAGGACGTCCAACCATGGCCAGCGGTGCTTCGGCATAGGCGGCGGTATAGACCATGCAACGGGTACGCTCGGCGCTGAGCGCGATGTTCATCACCACGTCGATTTCGCCGCGACATGCCGCATCCAGCACGGAGGGCCAGTCCGCAAAACGGCGCGTCTCCACCTTCAGGCCAAGCTGCCGGGCCGAAAGCGTCAGGTAGTCCGGGCCGAGGCCCACCTGCTTCCCGTCCTGGATCGACTCAAAAGGAGGCCAGCCACTGTCATACTGTCCAACAACGACAACAGGATGTGCGGCCAGGTACTCGCGCTGCAGGGGGCTGAGCGGCAACGGCCCCGGCGTGGACGCAGGCTGGGCCAGCGCCGGCAGCGCCAGCAGGGTCGTCAACAGGATCAGTCCACGAGCCGCCCAGCTGCGCATCTGCAACGATCTCCTGGAAGTCCTGCCAGGGACCGCGACGGTCGCGGTCCGGCGTGCCGGTGGCCATACTAGAGCATGACCTTGCGCATCATCATCGCAGACGATCACCCCGTGGTCCGCATCGGTACCCGCGCCGTCATCGAATCCAGCGGCGTTGGCCGAGTCGTTGGCGAGGCCGACAACGCCCAGGCGCTGATGACCCTGCTGACGACCCAGCCCTGCGACCTGCTGGTCACCGACTACTCGATGCCTGGCAGCCCGCAGGCCGATGGCTTCGCCATGATCGGCATGATCCGCCGCCGCCATCCCGACCTGCCGGTGCTCATGCTCAGCGTCTCCAACAACCTGGCGATCCTGCGCATGGTGCTCGACAGCGGCGTGCTCGGCCTGGTCGACAAGAGTTCGTCGATGGAAGAACTGCCGCAGGCGATCCAGGCGGTCTATCGCGGCCAGTCCTACATCAGCCGCAGCCTGCGCGAGCGGGTGGAGGAAGCCGGCAGCTGGCGCATGCGCGAGGGTGACGGCAAGCCGTTGTCGCCGCGCGAAGTGGAGGTGCTGCGGCTGCTCGGCACCGGCATGACGGTCAAGGAAATCTCGCTGCAGCTGCACAAGAGCGTCAGCACCATCAGCCGCCAGAAGGGTGACGCCATGCTCAAGCTCGGGCTGAAGGGCGACGCGGAGCTGTTCGACTACCTGCGCGACGGCAGGATCTGAGACACCGTTCGCAGTTCTCTGACGGGAGGCTCCTCCCTGCCCCCTGTGATCGCCGTCGCATCTGTGCCATCATCCGCGTCGATGGGTTTTCCTATGCGAGGTCGAAGGAATCGACCGGCTCATCACGACGTTCCCCCTCATCGAGGGCGGGGCGTGTTCTGCGTTGGCCTTCCTGCCCGACGCCCGCAAACCATGGAGAGGTGCATGAAGATCCTTCCGGAATCCCGCTTGGCCCGTGTCCGCCCACGCCTGTGTGCGACGTTCGCCGGCCTGCTCGTTGCGCTGCTTGCCAGTGCCTGCACCCCCTCGCCTTCGACCGCGTCACCACAGGGCGCCACCGCGCCACGACAGGATGTTGCCCCGATGCAGAGCTCCGCCACACCCGCCACCACGGCCACCGCCACGCCCCCCGATGCCGGCAGCGTGCTGTATTTCATCTACGACGTCGACGGCGATGGCGCCGTTTCGTATGAAGTAGCCAATGGCAGTGTCGCCACCTTCTGGTTCGGCCATGCCTTCGAACTGGCCGGCACCCGCTATTACACCGGCTTTGCCTGGAACACACCGCAGAAGTACGGCAAGCCCGGCGAAGACGAAGCCGGTCCGGACAGCCAGGTCACCCTGACCGAGGCCACCTTCACCCTGACAGGCGACAAGCCGGATCGTCCCTGGGTGTTCAAGGGCGCCGAACCGTGGATCGGTACCGTCGGCGCCTATGGCACCGCGCCGGACATCGACAGCAAGCGCAAGCCGCTGGAATACCGCACTCCGGCCGGCAAGCTGGTGCTGGCGGTGCCGACCAGCACCTTCGCTACCGGTACCAGCATCGAAAGCTACACCGTGCTGGTATTCAACCCGGACTACGAGAAGTCCGAAGACGGCCAGGTCTGGGCCAGCGCGGGCACGGTGATCACCGGCGAAGACAATTCAGCCGCCTGCGACGAGGGCCAGGTGATGCCGTGCGTCAGCAACCGGGGCGCACTGGCCTTCAGCGCCGTCGCCGGCAGCGACCTGCCCACCATCACCGTCACCGCCACCGGCACCACCATTTCCGGCCCGGGCCAGACCCGTGCGCTGGGTGCGGCCGACGCGCGCCAGTACCACTACGACGCCGCCCGCAAGGCCTACGTCGAAAAGTAAGACGCACCACCCCGCAGCACCTGTTGACCGACATGTTGAAGACTCACGGATGAGTCCGGTTGGCGTATCGCGGCAAAGGCCGCTCCATCAACCCCAGAGGAAGTGTCATGGCACAACGTGACTACAGCAAAAAGGAA
Organism: Stenotrophomonas sp. 05L414_2; assembly: GCF_056397905.1. Taxonomy (NCBI): domain Bacteria; kingdom Pseudomonadati; phylum Pseudomonadota; class Gammaproteobacteria; order Lysobacterales; family Lysobacteraceae; genus Stenotrophomonas; species Stenotrophomonas sp. 05L414_2. Next base: position 8,878 of record NZ_JBFTOJ010000074.1, on the reverse strand, counting down.
GTTCTCGACATCATCGAGCAGGTTGCACAGCGCAAGGGCATCGCCAGCGAGGACTTCCTGCGCTTTGCCCACATCGAGACCGGTGGCCGCTTCAACGAGCGCGCGCACAACGACAAGACCGATGCCAAGGGCCTGTTCCAGTTCCTGCCGTCGTCGGCCAGGCAGTACGGCCTGACCGGCCACGAGTACGACCCGACCCGCAACACCGAAGCGGCAGCGGAGATGTTCAAGCGCAACCTGGTGGACATGGAAAAGCGCCATGACCGCACCGGCCATCCCTACCTGTCCGGTGATGACAAGCCGAGCGGCCTTGACCTGTATCTGGCACACCAGCAGGGTGCCGCCGGCTACGGTTCGATCCAGACCGCGATCGCCACCGGCACGTTCGGCGTGGTGCGCGACGGCCACGGCGATCCGATCAACATGCGCCCGCGCATCATGGGCCAGATCGGCAGTGACGTCGAAGCGCTGACCGGGCATACGCGCGCCGAGATGCGCACGATGAATGATCGTGACCTGGCCAGCACCTTCGCCCAGTACTACGACCGCAAGTACGACGCGATCAGCATCCCGGAAAAGAACATCGCGCCGATCACCGAGGCCCAGGCGCGTCCGGCGCCGGTGCAGGCCGCACCGACGCAGACCGTGACCCCCGCCGCGCAGGCGGCCGTCGCCGCCGGTGCCGCAGCCATCGCCGCCACCGCCACGGCTGCTGCCGCCAAGCCCGATGCACCCGGCATTTCGCTGGATGCGGCCTACAACGCCGGCGTGAAGTACGACAACGTCAAGTACGCGATCAACATCGAATCCAGCCAGTACTACCGTGGCAAGGGTGTCACCGGCAAGAACGTCGAGCAAGGCTACATCGACTGCTCCGGCTGGGTCGGCACGATGCTCAACAAGACCCAAGATGAGATCAACCAGAAGGCCGGCCATGCGGTGTTCGCCGACGCCGACAAGATCAAGCTGGGCTTCGCCGGCTCCGGCGGTATCGTGCATGACGCCTACAAGGACTCCGGCGTGCTGCTCAAGCGCGACGACATCCTCAAGCCGGGTGCGCTGAAGGAAGGCATGGTGATCGGCCTGGATACGGCCAAGACCAAGCACGAGCACTGGAACGGCATCGACCACATCGTGATGGTGGTGCGAGACCCGAACACCGACAAGCTGCTGATCAGCCAGTCCACCGGCAAGCTGGGCGTGCATACCATGCCGGTGGAGGATTACCTCAAGCAGGTAAAGGACCACCCCAACTGGGAGCTGTTCGCCTCCGATCCGCTGCACCAGGCACGCGATCTGCTGGAAAACCGCAGCCAGGCGCACGAGCAGGCGCAGGCCAAGGGCGCCGCCGAGCCGAAGCCGTCCCCGCAGGAAAAGCCGCAGACCAGCAACGAAGTGCATAAGCAGGGTGCGCACGGCGAGGATGTGCGCAGGGCGCAGGAACAGCTGGGCCACCTGGGGTATGTGGGTGCCGACGGCAAGCCGCTGGTCGAGGATGGAAAGTTCGGTCGCAACACCGAGGCTGCCGTGCGCCAGCTGCAGAAGGACAACGGTCTGGCAGTGGACGGCATCATCGGCCCGAAGACGCTGGATGCGATCAAGGACGCGCGCGAGCGCCCGCTGCTCAATGACGGGCGCCATCCGCAGAACCCGATGTACAACCAGGCCGTGAAGGGCATGGAAGGCCTGCCGGCAGGCACCTTCAAGGACCGCCATGCACTGGAGGCCGCCGCCGCTGCACTGACCAAGGAAGCGCAGGCCAGCGGCATGCAGCGCATCGATTCGGTGGTGCCCAGCACCAACGGCGAGCGCATGTTTGCCGTACAGGGCACCGCCGGTGACCCGGCTGCCTGCCGCGCGGCGGTGGACACCCGTGCGGCCAGCGAGCAGAGCATGGCACTCAGCAGTGGTGCGGTGCACGGTGCACCGAATGTCCTGCAGCAGCAGGACGCCCAGCAGGAGCAGGTGAAGCAGGCCCAGCGCGCCATGGGCCACTGAGCCAGGCCAGGCAGGGGAAACCATGGGAAGGGCCGCGTACTGCGGCCCTTTTCCTTTCTGGCAGCTGAGCGGCCGCCGCGCTTTCAGCCTCGCTTCATGCCGCCTGACGCTAGATGAATGCGCAAGCCGCACGGGGATCGCGCGCAATGTTCCGGCAATGTCCGGGCACCAGCGTGGTCCCTACGGCAGCCGGGGCGCCCAGCGCCCTCCCTGCCCACCGTGGCATGCACCTCACAGGAGAACCCAACATGCTCAGCACTTCCGCACTCAGCTTCCGTGGTCTGGCGATGGCCCTGGCACTTCTTGCCGGCGTGGCCGTGGTCAGTGATGCCAGCGCGATGTCGAGGAAGGACAAGCGCACCGTGGTCGGTGCCGTCGTCGGCGGCGTGGCGGGTCACCTGATCTCCAACGGCGACCCGGCTGCCACCGTCGGCGGCGCGGTTGCCGGCGGCGCCATCGGCAACCTGACCACCTCCGACCGCCATGATCGACGCTACGACGGGCGCTATGACCGTCGCTACGATCGCCGTTATGACCGTGGCTACAACCGCGGCTATGGCTACGACCGCCGCGATGACCGTCGCTGGCAGCGCGAGCGCCATGACAACCGCTACTACCACGACCGCGGCCGTCATCGCGGCTGGTAAGCGCGCCGGCCACAGGCCGCACGTGGCGTCCCTGACGGGCGGGTCGATGACCCGCCCGTTTGCGTCTGTGGCGTCCATGGCGTTGAATGCGCAGCCTTGGATGTTCCTCTACTCACCAGCGGCCGTGGCATGACTTCTTCCCCCCATCGCGTGCAGGGCCTCAACAACGACGAGGTCGTCGCCGACTGGCCGGCGATCGACGCGCAGGAGATCACCTGGCTGCGTGGCCACTTTCCGCAGCTGGGCGCGGACAGCACGCTGCGCTGGCACAGCCCGCGTCCGTTGTCGGCCGCGGCCATCGTCGACGGCACCGGCGGTCCGGTCTTCATCAAGCGCCACCACCACAGTGTGCGCAGCGCTGGAAGCCTGGAAGAAGAACACCGTTTCATCGCGCATCTGGCAACTGCCGGCATGCCGGTGGTGCAGGTGCTGGCCAGCAACGACGGCCGCACCGCACTCGAACACGGCCCGTGGACCTACGAACTGCATGCGGTGGGCGCCGGCAAGGACCTGTATCGCGAACTGCCGTCATGGTCACCACTGACCGACATCGCCCAGGCACACCAGGCAGGAAGAATGCTGGCCACGCTGCACCGCGCGGCCGCCAGCTACCACGCCCCGCAGCGCGGCACCCATCTGCTGGTGGCACGCGACGACCTGATCCGCGCCGATGACCCGATCGCCGCGCTGAACGCCGACCTCGGCAACCGCCCCGGGTTGGCCCGCTACCTGGCGCGCATTCCCTGGGAAGAACAGCTGCGCCGCGATGTGCTGCCGTGGCACCACGGCCTGGCCGCGCGCCTGCAGGACGAACCGCGGCTGTGGGCGCACAACGACTGGCACGTCTCCAACCTGCTGTGGAACGACGACGGCACGATTGCCACGGTGCTCGATTTCGGCCTGGCCTCGCCCACCAGCGCGCTGTTCGACCTGGCCACCGCGATCGAACGCAACGCGGTGGCCTGGCTGCAGCTGGAGCGCGGCACCGATGCTGTTCGCATCGACATCGCCCTGGCCCTGCTGGACGGCTATCGGCAGGAACTGCCGCTGTCGCCCACCCGCGTGCACCTGCTGGCCGACCTGCTGCCGATGGTGCATTTCGACTTCGCTCTGTCCGAAGTGGAGTATTTCGAGGGCGTCACCGGATCGACCGCGAACGCCGATGTGGCCTGGCAGCCGTTCATGCTCGGGCATCCGGCGTGGTTCGCCACGGCCCCCGGCCAGGCCCTGCTGGCGGCCCTGCACGCCGCCGCGTGAGCCGCGAGCCACCAAACACCCGGGGTACTCAGTAGACCGACGCCATGCGTCGATGATGCGCTCGGCCGGGGTCAGATCCCTTTCCGCTGGAAAGGGATCTGACCCCGGCTGAAGGGCGGTAGCTCGCAAATCCGTACCATTTGTAGTGAAATGGTCACCTGAAGCGGGGGTGCCTGGATCTGCCAGGCTGAGAGAGTCCCTTGGAACCTGATCCGGTTTGCACCGGCGTAGGGAGCTTTGAGCCGCAGCCACACCCCCGTCATGGGCCGGTGCACCTGCGCGCCGTCGCTTCGTCTCCCTTGTTGTCTGAAGACGAATCGAATGAACCGCTGCCTGCGCCCCACCCTGCTCGCCCTCGCCCTCTGCGCCGCCCTGCCGCTGTACGCCAGCGAGGCAGGCACCGACGCTGCTGATGCGCCCTCCTCGCCCACCGAACTGGCGGCGGTGCGCGTGCAGGCCGGCAAACCGAAGGCCGACACCTCGCGCGTCAACGCCTTCGGCGGCGGCTCCTGGAAGGACACCCCCGCCTCGGTGAACGTGCTGGAGCGCGACTACCTCGACCGCCGCCAGGTGCGTTCGCTGTCCGAGCTGGCCAGCAATGATGCCTCGCTGGGCGATGCCTATGCGCCGGTGGGCTACTACCAGAACATCGCCATCCGCGGCTTCGCGCTGGATGCGGCCACCGGCTACCGCTTCAACGGCATGTCCATCGCCGGCGAGCAGCGCCTGGCGCTGGAGAACATCCAGGAAGTGCAGATCCTCAAGGGCGAAGCCGGCCTCGCGGCTGGCGTGATGGCACCCGGCGGCATCATCAACTACGTGGGCAAGCGCCCGGCGGAAGTGCGTACGGTCACCCTGGGCACCGATTCGGAAGGCTCACGCTATGCAGCCGTGGATGTCGGCCACTGGCTGACCCCGCGCTTCGGCGTGCGTCTGAACGCCGCCTGGGATGCCAGTGATTCCTACGTCGAGCATGCCGACGGTCGCCGCAACTTCTATTCGCTGGCCACCGACTGGCTGATCGGCGAACACGGCAAGCTGGAAGTGGATGCCAACTACCAGACCAGCGCGCAGCGCTCGGTGTCCGGCTTCCAGCTGCTGGGCGCGCGCGACCTGCCACGCGGCGTCGACCGCGAACGCCTGCTCGGCTACCAGCCGTGGCAGCGGCCGGTGGACATTGCCAGCACCAACATTACCGCGCTGCACACCTATGACTTCAACGATGCGTGGCAGTCGCGCGTCTCGGTCGGCCACAGCCGTTCGGTGATCGATGACAACGTSGCCTTCGCCTACGGCTGCTACTACACCGCAGGGTGCGCAGACGGCAGCGTGCCGGGCAACTACTTCGCCCCCAACGGCGACTACGACATCTACGACTACCGCAGCCCGGATGACACCCGCCGCAACCAGCAGGCCCGTGCCGAACTGCGCGGCAGTTTCGAGACCGGCAGCGTCGGCCACCAGCTGAGCGTCGGCGCCGACTACTTCCGCCGCACCATCGACAAGCGCCCGAGCGTCAACGAGTACGTCGGCACCAGCAACATCCACGACGTGCAGGTGCCGGTGTTCGAGCCCTCGCCGAAGATGCCGGGTGCATCGGCACGGCGCCTGGACAGCCGGCAGACCGCGTTCTTCGCGCTGGACCGGATGAGCTTCGGCGATGACTGGCAGTGGCTGGCCGGCGGCCGCTTCGTGCGCCTGGACGAGCGCGCCTACGACAAGCGCAGCACGCCGCAGCGCCACAGCCGCCTGTCGCGCTTCCTGCCGCAGACCGCGCTGGTGTGGAAGGCCACCGACCAGCTCAACGCCTACGCCAGCTACGTGCGCGGCATTTCGCTGGGCCAGGAAGCACCGTTCTGGACGTCCAACGCCGATACCTTCCTGCCGTCGATGCAGTCGCGGCAGCTGGAAGTGGGCGTGAAGTACGTGCCAGTGGACGCCCTCACCCTGGGCGCGGCCGTGTTCCGCACCTCCCAGCCCTACCAGTACGCAAAGCCCGACGGCAGCGACGTTGGCTACACCTTCGTCGAAGAAGGCCAGCAGACCCATACCGGCCTGGAACTGACCGCCAACGGCCAGCTGACCGACGCGCTGCAGATCGTCGCCAGCGCCAGCGTGCTGCAGGCGCGCGCACGCGATACCGGCACCCCGGCCTATGAAGGCCATCAGCTGGTGAACGTGCCCAAGGTGCGCGCCAGCGTGCACCTGGCCTACGCGCTGCCGTTCGTTGAAGGCCTGGATGTGACGGGTGGCTGGCGCTATGCCTCCTCCAACGTGGCCCGCGCCGACGGCGGTGTGCGCGCACCGGACTACTCGGTGTTCGACGCCGGCCTGCGCTTCCAGCACCGCCTGCACGACCGTGCGGTCAGCTGGAACCTGTCGGTGGACAACCTGTTCAACCGCTTCTACTGGCGCGACACCGGCAGCAGCGGCGGTGACTACTACCTGTTCCCGGGTGCGCCGCGACAGGCGCGCCTGTCGGTGACGTTCGCGCTGTGAGCGGCGTCGCGCTCGAGTGGACTGCCGCGCTCTTCAGCATCCTCGGGGTGTGGCTGATGGCAAAGCGACGGCTGGCCGCGTGGCCGGTCGGCCTGCTGTCGGTCGCGCTGTACGGCGTGGTGTTCGCCGAAGCCAAGCTGTACTCGGACACGCTGCTGCAGGTTGCCTTTGGTGGCTTCCTGGTCTACGGCTGGATCAACTGGCGCCAGCACGCCGCCGATGAAGGCAGCATCCGCATCGTGCCGCTGGCGCGCGGCAAGCTGCTGCGCGACCTGGCCATCGGCCTGTGTGGCGGCGTGGCGCTTGGCGCCGGCATGCACACCTTCACCGATGCAGCGTTGCCGTGGCTGGACGCGATGCTGACCGCACTGAGCCTGGTCGGGCAATGGTGGCAGGCACGCCGGCACACGGCCTGCTGGTGGGTGTGGATCGTGGTGGACGTGGTCTACGTGGGCGCCTATCTGTTCAAATCGCTGCACGTGACTGCTGCGTTGTACGTGTTCTTCCTGGGCCTGGCATTGTTCGGGCTGCGGGCGTGGCGCGCCGCCGCGCGCGAGCCGCAGGCAGTACCTGCGCAGTAGAGCCACGCCATGCGTGGCTGCGTTTGGTAGATGCCGACCTTGGTCGGCAGGTGAGCGCCAACCAAGGTTGGCGTCTACCGATGCCCGGCATCCACGCATGGCGTGGATCTACTGGGTAAGGGTCAGCCCCAATCGCAGTGGCTGTCGCATGTCCTTCGGCGGCGCCGCCGGCAACGGCGTGGCCTGCAGCGCCGCACGCAGATCGGCATCGACCCGTGCATCACCCAGGCTGTCGAATTCCAGTTTCGAGATGGCGCCATCGCCGGCGATCCACACGCTCACCACCAACGGCGCCGGCGCATCGGGATGCTCCTGCAGCCAGGCCAGCAGGCGCTGCGCGTGCGGATCCTGCTCCTGCTGCAGACGCTGCTGCAACTCGCCGCTGACGGAGGCGGCATAGGCCATCCAATGCGCAGGCGCGTCCTGTGCGGACACGCTGGCGCTCCCCAGCGCCAACAGGCCCAGCAACCATGCCAACGGGCGCCAGCCACGGCGCGAGGTGCGCTTGTTGCCTGCAGAAGCCATCACCCACGTCTCCACGTCCATCCCAACGCGTCATGGTCGGCGCCGTAGATGACAGGCAGATGGCGGCGCAGTAGAGCCACGCCATGCGTGGCTGTTCCGGGCAACCGGTTGATCCATCCACGCATGGCGTGGATCTACCTGGCTGCCCCCACCCGGCGTGATCAGTCGCCCAGGTCGGCCAGCACCTTGCGCGAGGGCGCAAAGAAGGTGACGCCGGTGGTCGCGGTGGAGAAATCGAGGATGCGGTCATGCAGCGGCGCGGGATTGCCGATGAACATCCGCTCCAGCATCTTCTCGATCACCCACAGCCGACGCGTGTAGCCGATGAAGTAGGTGCCGTACTCGCCGCGCCCCGGATTGGCGAAGGGCATGTTGTCGCGCAGGATCTCGTGCTCGCCGTCGGCATCCTCGATGGTGCACAGCGTCTTGTGCGACTTCTGCGCGTCGGCCGGCGCGTCGTCCAGCTCGATGTTGTCGTGCTTGGTGCGGCCGATGATCGCCTCCTGCGCCTCGGTCTTCTGCGCACGCCAGGCATCGAGGTTGTGCAGGTACTTCTGCACCACCACGTAGCTGCCACCGGCATGGTCGGGATCCTCGTCGCCGACGATGGTCGCCTCCGGCAGTGACAGGCCTTCGGGGTTGGCCGTGCCGTCGACGAAATCGAGCAGGTCGCGGCCGTCGAAGTAGCGGAAACCGGCCACGTCATCCACCGCGCCCACCGCATCGCCGAAGGCCATCATCAGGTTGCGCTCGAAGGCCACGATCAGATCCATCGTGCGTGCACGGATGTGGTACAGCAGGTCGCCCGGCGTGGAGACCGCCGTGTGGGTCGCACCCTTCACTTCCTGGAAGGGCTTCAACTCGCGCGGCGGCGTACTGCCCACCAGCGGCGCCCACACGCGGTGGCCGATGGCCACGTTGCAGGTGAAGGTGCGCTCGATCTCGCGGATGGCGGTGTTCTTGATCAGGTCATCGGTGCTGGCCAGCACCTCGCGTACTTTCGCCAGCGACGCCGCATCGTCCTTCACCGTCAGCACCAGGAACGCAGCCGAATGGGTCAGCGGCGCGGTGATCTGCTGCGGCTCGTTGTCGAGCGTGTGGTTGAGGGCGGTGATGGGTGCGGGCTGGGCGTTCACGATGGTTCCTGCTGGCTTGAGGCGGGCACATCGCCTGCGGCGATGTGCGGGCGATCATAGCGGAACGACCTTGCCGGCGACGGAGCGGTTCTCAGTTCGCGGTGGTCAGCCGACGGGCGCCAGCCACTCATCGGCAAGCACCTGTGCCTGCAGCCCGCTGTCGGTGATCGAGTGCTGCGGCTGCTGCAACCACCACTCTCCGTGCCACTGCGGCCGCATGTGTCCGCGCAGGAAC
>NZ_JBFTOJ010000073.1:0-18851 GCF_056397905.1 Stenotrophomonas sp. 05L414_2 | reverse complement strand
ATCGCATGCTGCTTCAGCAGCTCGACCTTCACCACCACATCCAGCGACGTTTCCAGCGCCCACTGCGTGGTTTCGCCATCACCCTGGAGCGCGTGGCCATCACCCAGGTACATCAGGGCACCAGGCTGCTGCACGGGCAGGTAGACCGTATTGCCTTCGACCACGGCGTTGAAGTCCATGTTGCCGCCGAAGTCACTGGTATCGCCGGTTGAAAGCGGCGGGTAGCCGAAGCCCGGCGCCAGCGCCAGGCCGCCGAGCATCGGCTTCACCGGCACTTCGAAATGCCGCAGGCCACCACTTGCGCCCTGCGGACGGGCGACGCCCCTGCTGCGGTCCAGCTGCCAGCGCACCCGCTTGCCCAGCCCAGTGGCTTCGGCAGCCACCCGCGGCGTCTTCAAGCGTCCCACCAGGCCATCCAGGCTGTCGGCGTAGTCACGGTTGAGCTTCAACGAGGTGAGCGTGATCGCCAGCGTGTCGCCGGGTTCGGCGCCGACCACGAAAAACGGCCCGACCTGTGGATTGCCGAACAGCGCGCGGGTGACGCCCTTCTCGTCCACGCCGCCGGAGTCCAGCGTACGGGTCTGCACCGAGTCCCCCGGCCAGATCACCAGCACCGGCGCCCGGTCGGCGCTGAACGTATTGGAGTAGTCGGTCGGCGTGAACACATGGCGCTGAGGTGCGGTCGAAACCCGCGCCGGTACTTTCCAGGCGCTGAAGGCGTGGACGGCACGCGCCTCGCGGTTGTTGGTATCCGGCTGATCGCTCTGTCCCTGCATCCGCGCCCCGTCAATGCGCCCGTCGAACTGGTAGCGCTGGCCCTGGCTGTCGGTTGCGGTGAATACCATCTGCCCGGCACCCAGGGTGCCGGTGACCGGGTCGGCGTCCAGACGGCCGGCGATACGCCCGTCCTGCACGTCCACCTGCAGGGTCTGGTAGTTCCTGCTGCCCCACAGGTCGGTGGCAACGATCCATTGTTCGGCAGCCAGCGCATTCAAGGGCAGCAGCGCCAGCAGCACTGCAGGCAATCGCATGGGGGTGGGCACGGCGCGAGCATCCAGGAGCGCCGACATGGCGGGTTGACCCAGTGTAGGAACACCCTGGCAACCTCCGCAGTGTCGAACGTAATGCGGTCCGGCTGCAGTCTCCGGGGCTGAGGGATGGTCGGCACGCGCAGTTTCCACTGTCTATAGTGAGCAGACATGCGGCGCACGGCCTTTTCAAACGATCGCTTTAAACACCACTAATTTCGCCGAACTGGACAGCATCCTCAGCTTCCGCCAGACTGCCGCCCTTTCCCGTCAATCGGATCCCATGGCGAAGCTGCTGGTCCTGCATGGCCCCAACCTCAACCTGCTCGGCAGCCGCGAGCCGGAGGTCTACGGCCACACCACGCTGGCCGACATCGACCAGGCGCTGGCCGCCCAGGCCGCTGCCGCAGGTCATGCGCTGGAGAGCCTGCAGTCCAACGCCGAGCACGTCCTGGTGGATCGTGTACAGGCCGCACGCACCGACGGAACGGCCTTCATCCTGATCAACCCGGCCGCCTTCACCCATACCTCGGTTGCCCTGCGCGATGCGCTGGCGGCGGTGGCGGTGCCGTTCATCGAGATCCACCTGTCCAACCCGCATACCCGCGAGCCCTTCCGCCAGCACAGCTATTTCAGCGACAAGGCGGTGGGCGTGGTGTGTGGCTTCGGTGCCGACAGTTACCGCTATGCGATGGACGCGGCATTGGCACGCGTGCAGGCCGCCGCCGCATCATGAGCCTGTCGCGCGTCCTCGCCAGCGTAGTGCTGTGGGCCGGCCTGTGCGGCGCTGCCAGCGCGTTCGACCGCAAGGACGAGGGCATCGACTGCGCGCATCCGACCACCACGATGGAGAGCGACCTGTGCGCCTCGGACGTGGCAGCGGCCGCCGACGTTGAACTCAACACCGTCTACGCCCAGGCACGCAGGCAGCTGCGCACGCCGGCCAACGGCGGCACCTGCAGCTACTGCGGCAACGCCGAACAGGAACTGGTGCTGGCCCAGCGCGCATGGATGCAGCTGCGCGACCACGACTGCCAAGCGGTGTACGCCCTCAATTCCGACGGCACCGCGCGCAATGGCGCACAGATGCGCTGCCTGATCACCCTCGCGCGCGACCGTACCCGGCAGCTGCGCGACTTCTACGAACTGCTTTGACCCGAGCGCAACGCGCTTCCCACCACACTGACATCAAAGAGCAAAGAGGCCACCATGGATCTCCGCAAAATCAAGAAGCTGATCGACCTGCTGGAAGAGTCGAACCTGGCTGAAATCGAAATCAAGGAAGGCGAAGAGTCGGTGCGCCTGTCGCGCGCTCCGGTGTCCGGCTACGGCATGATGCAGGCCCCGCCGCAGATGATGATGGCCGCTCCGGCCGCTGCCCAGCCGGCCACCCCGGCGATGCCGATGCAATCGCCGACCGAAGCCTCCACCGGCGGCACCGCCAAGCCGGGCAACGCGCTGCCGGAAGGCCACGTGCTGCGCTCGCCGATGGTCGGCACCTTCTATGCCTCGTCCGCACCGGACAAGCCGGCGTTCGTCAGCATCGGCCAGCAGGTCAAGGCYGGCGAGACCCTGGCCATCATCGAAGCGATGAAGATGTTCAACCCGATCGAAGCCGATGCGTCGGGCACCATCGTCGCCATCCTCGGCGAGAACGGCCAGCCGGTGGAATTCGACCAGCCGCTGTTCGTGATCGGCTAAGGGGCGGCTGCCATGCTCGACAAAGTCGTCATCGCCAACCGAGGGGAAATCGCGCTGCGCATCCTGCGCGCGTGCAACACCCTGGGCATCCGCACGGTGGCCGTGCACTCCACGGTCGACCGCAATCTCAAGCACGTGGCCATGGCCGATGAATCGGTCTGCATCGGTCCGGCGCCGTCGGCGGAAAGCTACCTCAACATCCCGGCGTTGATCGCCGCGGCCGAGGTCACCGACGCCCAGGCCATCCACCCGGGTTATGGCTTCCTGTCCGAGAACGCCAACTTCGCCGAGCGCGTGGAAGAGTCCGGCTTCATCTTCATCGGCCCGAAGGCAGACACCATCCGCCTGATGGGCGACAAGGTCGAAGCGATCCGTGCCATGAAGTCGGCCGGTGTGCCGTGCGTGCCCGGTTCGGGCGGCCCGCTGGGCGACGACATCGTCGCCAACACCAAGATCGCCCGTGAGATCGGCTACCCGGTCATCATCAAGGCGGCCGGCGGCGGCGGTGGCCGCGGCATGCGCGTGGTGCACGCCGAAGCTTCCCTGAAAACCTCCATCGAAACCACCAAGAGCGAGGCCAAGGCCGCGTTCGGCAATGGCGAGGTCTACATGGAGAAGTTCCTGGAGAACCCGCGCCACGTGGAGATCCAGGTGCTGGCCGACGGCCAGGGCAACGCCATCCACCTCGGCGAGCGCGACTGCTCGATGCAGCGTCGTCACCAGAAGGTGGTCGAGGAAGCACCGGCACCGGGCATCACCGCCGAGCAGCGCGAGCAGATCGGCAAGGTGTGCGTGGAAGCCTGCATCCGCATCGGCTACCGCGGCGCCGGCACCTTCGAGTTCCTGTACGAARACGGCCGCTTCTACTTCATCGAAATGAACACCCGCATCCAGGTGGAGCATCCGGTCACCGAGATGGTCACCGGCATCGACCTGGTCGCCGAACAGCTGAAGATCGCTGCCGGCCAGAAGCTGTCGATCAAGCAGAGCGATGTGGTGCTGACCGGTCACGCGATCGAGTGCCGCATCAATGCCGAAGACGCCGAAACCTTCGTGCCGAGCCCGGGCACCATCACCGGCTTCCACGCACCGGGTGGTCCCGGAGTGCGCGTCGATACCCACATCTACAGTGGCTACCGCGTGCCGTCGAACTACGACTCGATGATCGGCAAGCTGATCGTGCACGGTCCGGACCGCGAGACCGCCATTGCCCGCATGCGGGTGGCGCTGAGCGAGATGGTGGTCGATGGCATCAAGACCAACATTGCCCTGCAGCAGCGGATCATGCGTGACAAGGGCTTCCAGGCCGGTGGGCAGAACATCCACTATCTGGAAAAGCGCCTTGCCGAGCGCAAGAGCAAGCCGATCGCGTTGACCTGATCGGCAGAGTGCCATCGCCGGACACGAAAAGGGCGGGGATTTCCCCGCCCTTTTTGCGTTTTTACGGTAGCGCCGGGCCATGCCCGGCGGCCTTCCATCGCCACCGCCCACCCGCCGGGCATGGCCCGGCGCTACCGGCGTGGCGTCAGCGCGCGTCGGCCGCGGTCGCCGGAATCTGCGAGTTCGCCAGAGGACGCACGCCGTTCGGCGAGGTCGGATCGACGATCACCATGGTCTCGCTGGACCCATCGGGCCACACCACCTGGAAGGTGCTGCCGGCCGGCAACGACGAGAACGGCACGCCGCTCTGCGCACGGTAAACGGCGGCAACCTGGCTGGCACCGGCACGACGCACGTCTTCCTGTGTCTTCACCGAGGTCAGCTCCACCTTCGATAGACGCCGGTAGCGGTCCTCGTAGGTGTCGATCATCAGCAGGCCTACCGCACCGGCCGAATAGGCCACGAACAACACCACCCAGAACCAGAACTTGGCCCCATGCAGGAATCGACGGTAGTTCATCGCCCGTCCCTCGTTCCAATCAATCGCTTGATCCATTCCTTCATTTTCCCCGCACCTTGCCGCGAAACCGCGGCGTCATACACAAATTCACGGAAGTCCTGCGTTCCATCCGGCGAACAGATCCCTCCATTCGCACAAAAACTGTTGACCAGCACGCTGTCGGCTCCACAGGGAAGACCGAGTTCGCAGGCCGCAACCCGCCATGCCAGTTCACTGAGCTGTTCACCGGCGACCATGCCGACGAGCGCCTTGTCGCCGGCCGCGCGCAACCCCATGCCCGGCGCGATGGCCATATAGGCCTCCGGATCGCGCGAGGTACGTACGCGTTCAACCAGGTCGCGGCGGTACTGCTCGCTGTCCTGCAGTGGCTCACCTTCGGCAAACAGCGCCGCTTCGGCAGCGAGGTTGCCCTGCTGGGCCGCACGACGACGCTCACCGAGCACCAGTGCCGGCCCCAGCTTGTCGCCGGGCACGAAGCCACCGCAGCGCTGCGCCACCCGTTCGCGCGCCTCCACCATCTCCGGTGCAGCACTCAGGCCAAGGCCGGACAGCACGTTGTTGTCCAGGCGGTAGCCACCCGGATCAACGGCGTACTGCGCGCAGTAGTCATAGACCCGGCTGAGCATCCAGCGCGCCTCATGGTTGCCCCGGTCGGCCTGCACGCGCAGGCGCTGCGCGTAGGCGTACAGATCGGTGGCACTTTCGATGTCGGCGCGGATATCCAGCGGCAGGCCCGAAGGCAGCGCGGTGCCGGGTTCGAACGCAGCGAGGCGGCGTGCCAGGGCTTCCGGCATCACCGGTGCCAACGCCCCCTGCACATCGCCGGCCGGGGCAGCCAGCGGCGCGTCGACGCGCGCGTCCATGTCCCGGCTGTGCCCATTGGCCCGATAACCGGCCACGCCCAGCACGGCCACGGCCGGCAGGACGAGCAACCAGGTTTTCAGGGTCGGGGCGAAAGCCATCGGCAACGTTCGGTGGTACGGCGCACAGGAAAGCGCCGAGTTTAGCAAGGCCCGTGAGGCCTGTCTGAATCGGCTTCGTTCATCTCAAGGCATACGGAGACGCCCTGATGGTCTAGCATGGCCCCCTTTCCCGCGATTGCCCTCACCGCCATGCCGTTCCTGGAACTGACCCTGCGTTGTACCGAAGCCACCCAGCCCCGTTATGAGAATGCGCTGGAGGATGTGGGCGCGCTGGCGGTGACCCTGCTTGATGCCGAAGCCGACACCAGCAACGAACAGGCCATCCTCGAACCCGGCGTGGGCGAGACCCCGCTGTGGGACACCCTGGTGCTCAGCGCGCTGTTCCCGGCCGACAGCAATGCCTTGCTGCTGCTGGCCGCGCTGGAAGCCTTCGACCCGGAGCTGGACTGGAGCAACGGCAGCTTCCGCGCCGTGGAAGACGAAGACTGGGAGCGCGCGTGGCTGGACCAGTTCCAGCCGATGGACTTCGGCAGCCGTACCTGGATCGTGCCGTGGAACCACGAGCTGCCGGAAGCCGCGCAGGCCGCCGACGCCGCCATCGTGCGCCTCGACCCGGGCCTGGCCTTCGGCTCGGGCACCCACCCGACCACCGCGCTGTGCCTGCGCTGGCTGGACCAGCTGGCCATTGATGGCCAGCTGCAGGGCCAGCGCGTGCTCGACTTCGGCTGTGGCTCGGGCATCCTCGCCCTGGCCGCACTGAAGCTCGGTGCCGCCCAGGCCATTGGCGTGGACAACGACCCGCAGGCGTTGATCGCCACCGCCGACAATGCCGAGCGCAACGGCGAACAGGCACGCATGCAGGTGTACCTGCCGCAGGACGAACCGGTCGCCACCTACCCGATCGTGGTCGCCAACATCCTGGCCTCCGCGCTGGATGCACTGGCCGAACTGCTGGCCGCCCGTGTCGCCAGCGGTGGTCGCATCGCCCTGTCGGGCATCCTGCATGGCCAGGAAGACGAACTGCTGCAACGCTATGCGGCCTGGTTCGACGACCTGCAGGCCACCCAGGATGGCGACTGGATGCGCATCACCGGCGTACGCCGCGCCTGATCGTGGTTGAATGACCGCTGGATCCGAGCCCGCGCCCTGAGCATGTCCGAGCCGAACCCACCGCGCCGTCCCCTGGCCACGTTCCTGCGCGCCGCGCCGGGACGCGATGCCACGCCTGAAGCCACCGAACCGCGCGGACCGGTGCCGACCGATGCAACGCCGGTGATCGAGGACATCGACCCGGCAACGGACATCGTGGCGGCAACCGAAACAGAACCGCTGGCCGCCGCTGATCCAATCATCGAGCCCGACTTCACCGCCAAACCCGGCATCGTTGCCACCGCCGCCGATGCGCCCAGCTTCCTCGGCGTACGCCCGCGGGCGCTGCCCACCCCGCGCTGGCATTGGCTGCTGGTGGCCGCGCTGGCGCTGCTGCTGTTGCTGCAGAGCGTGCTTGCCGATCGTGCACGGCTGGCCGCCGATGCCGGTACCCGGCCGTGGATCGGTGCGCTGTGCAGCGTGCTGCGCTGCGAGCTGCCCGCCTGGCGCGAGCCCACTGCATTGACCATGACCAGCCGTGAAATCCGCCCGTTGCCGGCCCAGCCCGGCGTGCTGCAGATCCAGGCCAGCATCCGCAACGACGCGCGCTGGCCGCAGGCATGGCCGGACCTGCGCCTGTCGCTGTCCGATGCCGATGGTCGTGTGATCGGCACCGGCGTGTTCGCACCAGCGCAGTACCTCGGCGAAAACCCGGGGGCGGCCCCTCTGGAACCGGGCCAAAGCGCACGCATCGCCTTCCGCGTGCAGGAGCCTGCCGCATCCACGGTCGCATTCACCTTCGAGTTCCTTTGACCTGGGCCTGACCGTCCGGCCGTGGCAGGTCGGGCACGCTCGCGCTAGACTGACCGCCATCACCTCATCCGGTCCGGCGCCCCGCGTGCATGGACCAACCAGATCGGGAACCCCCTTGAACGCTGTCCTTTCTCGTCCTGACAACRGTCGTGGCGCTGCCCGGCCACCGCTGCGCGAACATGTGGCCCAGTCCGTGCGCCGTTACCTGCGCGACCTCGATGGCTGCGATGCGGACGATGTCTACGAGATCGTACTGCGCGAGATGGAGATTCCACTGTTCGTGGAAGTGCTCAACCACTGCGAAGGCAACCAGAGCCGCGCGGCCGCGATGCTGGGCATCCACCGCGCCACCCTGCGCAAGAAGCTGAAGGAATACGGCATCAGCGCGTAAGCGCAGCATGGGTAGTGCCGGCCGCTGGCCGGCAACCGCAACACACTGTCATCATTCATGGGGTTGCCGGCCAGCGGCCGGCACTACCGGCTCCGGTAGATCCACGCCATGCGTGGATGAATCTCCCCCGCAGCTCAACCGCCACCTCCCGCCTTCCAGTAGTAACGCACCACGTGGAAGAACACCGGGGCGGCGAAGCACACTGAATCCAGCCGATCGAGCATGCCGCCATGGCCCTCGATCATGTTGCCCCAGTCCTTGATGCCGCGGTCGCGCTTGATCGCCGACATCACCAGGCCGCCCCAGAACCCCATCAGGTTGATCAGCAGCGACAGGCCGAACGCCTGCAGCGGCGTGAAYGGGGTGATCCACCAGAGCGCGGCGCCCAACGCGCTGGCACAGAGCACGCCGCCGACGAAGCCTTCCACCGTCTTCGACGGCGACAGCTTCGGCGCGATCAGGTGCTTGCCCAGCAGCTTGCCCCAGATGTACTGCAGCACGTCCGACGACTGCACCACGATCACCAGGAAGGCGAACAGCAGCACGTTGCGCGCCGGATCGTAGCCCGGCACGCGCAGGTTCAGCAGCAGCGGCACGTGCGAGATGCAGAACACGCAGATCATCAAGCCCCACTGCACCTTCGACGTGCGCTCCAGGTAGTGGGTGGTGTCACCACCGATGGTGGCCAGGATCGGCAGGAACAGGAACGCGTACACCGGGATCAACAGCGTGTACATGCCATACCAGTCGATCCACACCAGGTAGTACTGCCACGGCAGCACGATGTAGAACGCGGCCAGCAACGCGTAGTAGTCACCTGATCGTGTTGGCGCCAGGGTGATGAATTCGCGCAGTGCGAACAGCGAGATGATGGCGAACAGCACGATCACTCCGGCGCGCCCGAAGAACAGCGCCAGCCCGACCACGATGGCCATCACCCACCACGCGCGGATGCGCGAGACCAGGTTGGCGATCACCGCGCTGGGCTGTCCACGCTGGCGCCAGCGCAGGGTTTCGGACACCAGCGTGGCCAGCACCAGCACGGCGCCTACGCCCGCGAACAGCAGCCCTGTCTGCTGGCCCACGCTGCGTGCGGCAAGATCACCGGACACATCGATCATGAAGCTCATGCACGGCCTCCGTTCGGGGCAAGGGCCAGCAGCGCCTGCCGGCTGCGTGCCAGGAACGCGGCCTTGTCCTCATCGGCCTGCAGCCGCAGCGGCGTACCGAAGGTTGCCGTGCACAGCAACGGCAGCGGCAGGAAACGCCCTTTCGGCATCACACGCTTGAGGTTGTCGATCCACACCGGCACGAACTCCAGCTCCGGGCGTTGCCGGGCCAGGTGGTAGATGCCGCTCTTGAACGGCAGCAGCGGCTCATCACCGATGTTGCGCGTGCCTTCCGGAAACAGGATCAACGAACAGCCCTCATCCACCGCATCACGCAGCACCTGCAGCGGATCCTGATGGCGGTTGCCGGCCTCGCGCTCCACCAGCACGCCATTGAATACCGCGTCGATCAGATAACGACGCAGACCGTCGCGCTGCCAGTACTCGGCGGCGGCGACCGGCCGCACCTGGCGCCGCAGCGCCGGCGGCATCGACGACCAGATCAGCACGAAATCACCATGACTGGCATGGTTGCCGTAGTAGACGCGGTGCTCGCTGGACGGCGCGCAGCCAACCCACAGCGCGCGTGCGCCGGTCACTACATGGATGGCCGCGCTGCAGGCGCGGGCGATCAGTTCAGCAAACATCGGCACCTCCGGTCAGGTCTGCGGCCACAGCACGGCCAGCAGCAGGGCAGCGAACTGCAGCAGCGTGGCGGCGTACTGGCGCATCAGCAGACGCCGCATGCCGGTCCAGCGCGCATCCCAGCCACGCGTCGGCGCCGCTGCGTCCAGCCTGCGCAGGCCAGCGGTGTGCAGCGCCTGGTCCACGCGTTGTGCTGCGTCTTCACCCTGCAGGCCCTCCTGCTGCAGCAGCTGCAGCAGGCTGGCGTCCAACTGCACCCGCACCGCGTAGTACGCCTGCACAACACCTGCAACCAGGCTCAGCAGCAGCAGGCCAGCGGCGAACATCGCCAGCCCAGGCTCGATGCCCAGCAACAACAGGGCCACCAGCAGCAGGCCCAGCGACAACGCGGCAGGCAATCGCCCCCGCCGCAGCAGCAGATGCATCATCGGCAGATCGGGCACGGCGCTCATGCAATGGTCTCCTGCGCGGCAGCGGCCGCGATCACCTGTAGATGAACGTCGTGCAGCACGATCGACGGCCGCGCGCCACGCACGATCGACACCGCGTCGGCCACATCGCGCGCACGGCCGGTGCGCAGCAACCAGGTCGCCACGCTGGCCGCGCTACGTGAGTACCCCAGCGCACAGCAGACCAGGACGGGGCCATGCCCGCGCAGGCGTTCAATGGCATCTGCCGCGGCGCGCAGCTGCGCCGCTGAAGGCACCACCAGGTCCAGCATCGGCACGCTGGCGTACGCTGCTCCCGGCGCGCGGCAGGACAGCTCCGCACAGGTGTCGACCACGCCCACCAGCGGTGCCGGCAGTGCGGTACCTGGCAGGCGCCCCAGCCAGACAGCGTCGACGACCGGCACCGGCTGCGGCGCGCGGCGCGTCCACAACCGCGAGTTGATCCACGCCGCACCCAGGTACGGTGCCAGCAGCCAGCGCGCGGCCATCGTCAACCGGCCATCGGCGCGCTTCTGGAACACCGCCGTGCCCAGCCCGGCATAGGCCAGCGACACCAGCAGCAACGACACCACGGGCCACAGCAGCCACAATGCGGTGCCGCGCAGCATCACCACCGGCACCAGCAGCAGGCCGGCACCCAACACATACAACGCGGCCAGCCGCCAACGCTTCGGGTCACCTGCAGCCTGCCAGGCACGCAACGGCGGCGTGCCCTGCTCTGGCCACAGCCACACGCACAACCAGCCGGCCAGCAGCCCGGTGGGAATGTCGATGAAGTGATGCTGGAACGTGGTCAGCACCGAAATGCCGATCAGCAGCGCCCACACATGCAGCACCAGCCGCCAGACCCCGTGCAGGTACTGCGCGAACTTCACCCACAGCACGATCAGCAGCACGATATGCAGCGACGGCGCCTGGTTGAATGGCTTGTCGAAGCCCAGCAGCACGTCGAACAACCAGCCGAACACACCGCCGATTTCCGGCCGTTCGAAGCTGAAGCGCAACGGCCACAACAGGAAGCACGCCACCGCGATCACCTGCGCGCTGAGCAGGCGCAGCGCGTGCCGGTCCAGCTCCAGCCGGCGCCGGCACAGGAAGAACGAGATCGCATAGAACAGGTCGATCGACCAGTACGGCACTATCGTCCACGGCACGAACGGAATCCGCGCCTCCCAGGCAAATGCCATCACCGGCAGCTGGGCATGGCGGCCGGCCATCCAGTTGGCGAAGCCATAGCTGGCGAAGAAGAACGGACCGAGCAGGGCCAGCCACAGCAGGGCGCGCCGCCAGGGGCGCGCCTCGCTGGATGATGCGGTTGCCGCCAGCGTCGCCATCACGCGATCCGTCGTGCCAGCGATACGGTGAAGATGCCGAAGTCATCGATGCGCTGGGCCACCTTCTGGAAGCCGGCCAGGCGCACCAGTTCGTCCATCTCGTGCTGGGTACGGCGGCGCATCACCCACGCCGCGCCACCACGATGGCTGGTCAACGCACGCGCGATGAACTCCAGCTGCGGATGCCACGGCTGCCCGGTATAGGCCAGGTAACCGCCCACCGGCACCGTCGCAGCGATGCCCTGCAGCGAACGCAGCACCGCATCGTTGTCCGGGAACAGTTCGTACAGGCCGGACACCACCGCCAGCGTCGGCGCCGGTTCCACCGCTGCCAGCTGCGCCGGATCGAACGCATCGCCCTGTTCGAAGCGGGCGATGTCGGCCGCGCCGAGGCGCTCGATCAAGGTCTTGCCCTGCGTTACGTTCAGCTCGCTGAAATCGCGCAGCACGATGCGGTCGGCACGCTGTTCGCCCTGGCCGAGTGCTTCCAGCACGTAACGGCCATGGCCGGCCGCCACGTCCAGCACGCGCACCGGCGCGCCCTGCCCGCGCAGTCGCTGGGCGGCATCGCGCAGCAGTTCCTGCAGGTGCTTGCCGCGCACGCGGATGCCGCGCCAACCGATCGCATCCAGATAGTTGCGGTCGACCATCCGGCCCAGCGGGCCCTTGCCCCGCGCCTCATCACGGTAGATGTAGTCCAGCGTGCTGCCCGAGTCGAAACCGGTCTGCAGGCCCAGCGCGATGCCCTCCGACAGCGTGCCGCCGAAACGCAGGCCACCGCGCACCACGCGCCAACGCAGGTCGGCCAGGCTGTTGCGCTCCGGTGGCCACGACAGGATCTCCGATTCCTCGAAGGTCGGGCCATGCCGATGCGCATCGCGCCGCGACAGCTCCTGCAGCGGTTCGGCAAAGCGTGCCTGGATGAAGCTGCGGATACGCGCCAGCGCCGGTGCACGGTCACGCTCGCCGAGGGTGTCGTGGAAGAAGCCCGGCAGGTGCACGCGCTCCTTGATCGGGCTGGACAGGCGTTCGTAGAAGCGGTCCTGCGGGCCGCGATGCACCACGAAGTCCGAGCCCGATACCAGCAACTGTACCGRCACGCTGATCGCCTGCGCGTCGGCCACGATGCGGTCGGCCGCTTCGTACAGGCCCAGCAGCACGCGCACCGAGATCGGCCGGGTGATCAGCGGATCGGTGCGGTAGCTTTCCACCCGTGCCGGGTCGTGGGTCAGCCACTGCGGCTTGACGTAGCTGTTGACGAAGAAGTTGCCGCGCAGTTTCTGCATCAGCGCCAGTCCAGCGCGTGCGAACGGCACGTACAGCTTCACCTTGAATGCCGGCGAAGCCATCACCAGCGCGCGCAGCCGCGGCGCATAGTCATGCACCCAGGTGGCGGCAACCACCGCGCCCACGCTCTGCGCGATCACCACGATGTCCTCCACCGCGATGCCATGCTCGGCACTGATGTGGGCGATGAAGCTGTCCAGGTCGCGCACCAGCGCCGGGAAGCCCGGTGCGTCGCCGCGCGTGCCGGGCGAGCGACCATTGCCGCGCGCATCCCACGCGAAGAACGCGGTGTCGGGCAGGTCCAGCTCGTCGACCAGATGGGTGACCCGGCCGGAGTGTTCATGGCCGCGATGCAGCAGCACGATGGCCTTGGCCGGCGTGGTTGCCGTGGTGCTCGGCCAGTACCGGTAGAACAGCGGTACCTGGTCGAAGCTGTGGAATTCCCGTTCCTGCGCCTGACGCATGCAATCTCCGTATGGATAGGGCGTGTAATCGTGTTGTGCTTACCGCGGCGATATCGCCGCGGCTTCCTTCAATCCCTGGCGTACGCGACGGACCACCGTCACCCCACACAGCAGTGCGGCCAGTGCGGCGACCGCGCTGACCACGGTCGCGCCTGCCCAGCCAAACGCCAGCAGCAGGCCCAGCACGCCGATCACGAACGCACGGTCGCTCTTGCCCATCGGGCCGTCATAGCGGCGGCTGGCGCCGACCATCAGGCCCAGCACGCCGGCGTACTCGCTCAGCGCGGCGGCCCAGGCCAGCAGCCACAGTGCCTCGGGGCGCACGCCCGGTACGCTGAGCAGGCTCAGGTACAGCGCCGCGTCGGCGATCACATCGCACAACTCGTTCAGATAGGCGCCCAGCCGCGATTGCTGGCCGAATTCGCGGGCCAGCATGCCGTCGACGGCGTTGAGGGCCATGCGCAGCAGCATCCACAGCGGCAGGGCCAGATACAGCAGCGGCTGGGTGGGAGCGCAGCACCACACCGCAGCGGCCACCAGCAGCGAGACCACGGCCGCAGCCACGGTCACCGTGTTGGCGGTGATCCCCATGCGGTACAGGCCGTGTACGGCCGGACGCAGCAGGTCCTGGAAACGTCCTTTCAATGCATAGATCGACACGATCTGAACCCGCTAATCCTTGGCAGTGCGGGCACAGCCTACCTGATTGCGACAGCGCCACGTATCGAATTGCGCCCAATGCCGGCCCATGCAGGTGCTGTCGAGCGAATCAGGAAGGGAGTCTGCACCGGCCAATTTCCCCCACCAGCGCCCGCCACCGGCCCCCACCGCCTACAATATCGGCCCCGCTCCGCTGCCGATTGCCCTGTCCCCATGACTGCTGATCTGTTGCCCGTCCGCCGGGCCCTCCTCTCCGTTTCCGACAAGACCGGCCTGGTCGAGCTGGCCACCGCGCTGGCTGCACGCGGCGTGGAGCTGCTGTCCACCGGCGGTACCGCCAAGGCGATCCGCGATGCGGGCCTGGCCGTGAAGGATGTCGCCGAGGTCACCGGCTTCCCGGAAATGATGGATGGCCGGGTCAAGACCCTGCATCCCATGGTGCATGGCGGCCTGCTGGGCCGCTCCGGCCTGGACGACGCGGTGATGGCCGAACACGGCATCGGTGCCATCGACCTGCTGGTGCTGAACCTGTACCCGTTCGAATCGGTCACTGCCAAGGCCGACTGCACCCTGGCCGACGCGGTGGAGAACATCGACATCGGCGGCCCGGCGATGCTGCGCTCGGCGGCCAAGAACTTCGCCCGCGTGGCGGTGGCCACCGACCCGTCGCAGTACGCCGAACTGCTGGCCTCGCTGGATGCCAACGACGGCCAGCTGTCGGCCGGCACCCGTTTCGCCTTCTCGGTGGCCGCRTTCAACCGCGTTGCCCAGTACGACGCGGCGATCAGCAACTACCTGTCGGCCGTCACCGCCACCGACGCCGCCGTGCCGGTGCGCGCCGAATACCCGGCGCAGATGAATTCCACCTTCGTGAAGGTGATGGACCTGCGCTACGGCGAAAACCCGCACCAGAGCGGCGCGTTCTATCGCGACCTGCATCCGGTGCCGGGCACGCTGGCCACCTTCCAGCAGCTGCAGGGCAAGGAGCTGAGCTACAACAACCTGGCCGATGCCGATGCAGCCTGGGAATGCGTGCGCCAGTTCGACGCRCCGGCCTGTGTCATCGTCAAGCATGCCAACCCGTGCGGCGTGGCCGTTGGCGCCGGCAACGGCGATGCCTACGAGCTGGCCTACGCCACCGACCCGACCAGCGCCTTCGGCGGCATCATCGCCTTCAACAAGCCGCTCGATGCAGCCACCGCGCAGGTCATCCTGGACCGCCAGTTCGTTGAAGTCCTGATTGCGCCGGACTACGAACCGGCCGCGCTGGAATACGCGCAGAAGAAGGCCAACGTGCGCGTGCTGCGCATCCCGCACGGCGACGGCCTGAACAACTTCGACAACAAGCGCGTGGGCTCCGGCCTGCTGCTGCAGTCGTCGGACAACCGCGGCATGACCCGCGACGAACTGAAGGTGGTCAGCAAGCTGGCACCGACCGACAAGCAGTTCACCGACCTGCTGTTCGCCTGGAAGGTCGCCAAGTTCGTGAAGTCCAATGCGATCGTCTACGCCAAGGACAACAGCACCATCGGCGTGGGTGCCGGCCAGATGAGCCGCGTCTACTCGGCGCGCATCGCCGGCATCAAGGCCGCCGACGCGAACCTGGTGGTCGAAGGGTCGGTGATGGCCTCCGATGCGTTCTTCCCGTTCCGCGACGGCATCGACGCCGCTGCCGCCGCCGGCATCAAGGCGGTGATCCAGCCGGGCGGTTCGATGCGCGATGCTGAAGTCATCGCTGCCGCCGATGAACATGGCCTGGCCATGGTGTTCACCGGCGTTCGCCACTTCCGCCACTGATACCTGGAGCGACACGGATGTCTGCAGTCTCTTTGAAACCGCTTGCCGTGCTCGCCTTCGCTGGCACGGCCCTGCTGGCCGGCTGCAAGCCGGCCGCCGAGCCCGCATCTGCCCCCCAGGCAGATGCGGCAAAGCCCGCCGCCAGCGAACCGGCAGCGCATGTCAGTCGCACCGCGCGGCTGCAGGCCTTCCTGACCGGGCGTTACGGCAAGGACGCCAAGCTTTCCGGCCAATGGCGCGGCAGCTGGACCCAGGACGATGAAACGCGCGCGATCGACTGGCAGGTCTGCGCCGAGCAACCGGTGGTGACCGGTGACAGCTGGCAACAACTACTGGCGGTGTGCGGTGCGCTGGTCGATGGCGCGCATATCGACCCGGGAACGATCGAGTTCTTCGTGCTGCAGCCCAAGGGCGATGGCTTCGGGGTAACCAGCGAACTGACCGGCGAGCGCTTCGGCAGTGGTGGCCAGCCCGGCACCGCCAGCATCATCCGCGCCGGCAGCGATTTCTACGGCTTCCGCGTCGAGGATGGCTGGTTCGGCCAGGGCTTCTCGCTGCTCTCGCAGACCCTGGTCCTGCCGGGCCCGAAAGGCCTGACCAGCACCGGCAACGTGCGCAGCCACATCGACAACGACGCCCAGTACGAATGCGAGAACGTCGACGCGGCCGCCGACCCCGATACCGCCGAAGACTGCCGCACCCGCCGCTTCAGCATCGATTTCGCACTGCGTTTCGACGACAGCGACCGCAGTGCGCGCATCTGGCCACTGCTGATCGAGGAATCCGGCAACACCTGCGGCGGCAAGCGGGTGCGTCAGGAGCACCGCTTCACCCTGGACCCGAGGTCCTGGACCTACTCCTTCCCCGAATCGCTGCGACGCGAAGGCTGCGAATGACGCACACGCGCCGCCGGGGACCTGGAACTTCCCTTCCCACGCAATCTGGAATCTCGTGATGAACGTACTTGTCATCGGCTCTGGCGGCCGCGAACACGCCCTGGCATGGAAGCTGGCCCAGTCCTCCCGTGTCACTGAAGTGCTCGTGGCGCCCGGCAATGCCGGCACCGCCAACGAAGACAAGTGCCGCAACGTGGCGGTGAAGGTCACCGACATCGATGGCCTGCTCGCCCTGGCCCAGGCCGAAGGCGTGGCGCTGACCGTGGTCGGCCCGGAAGTGCCGCTGGTGGCCGGCGTGGTCGACCGCTTCCGCGCCGCCGGCCTGCGCATCTTCGGGCCGACGGCGGCGGCCGCACAGCTGGAAGGCAGCAAGGCCTACGCCAAGGATTTCCTGGCACGCCACAACATCCCCACCGCGTTCTATTCGGTGCACACCGACGTGGACGCGGCACTGGCCTACCTGCGCGAGAAGGGCGCGCCGATCGTGGTCAAGGCCGACGGCCTGGCCGCCGGCAAGGGCGTGATCGTGGCGATGACCCTCGCCGAAGCCGAAGATGCGGTGCGCGACATGCTTTCGGGCAACGCCTTCGGCGATGCCGGCGCGCGCGTGGTGATCGAGGAATTCCTCGACGGCGAGGAGGCCAGCTTCATTTCGATGGTCGATGGCGTGCATGCACTGCCGATGGCCACCTCGCAGGATCACAAGCGCGTCGGCGACGGCGACACCGGTCCGAACACCGGCGGCATGGGTGCGTACTCGCCGGCTCCGGTGGTGACACCTGAAGTGCATGCACGGGTGATGCGCGAGGTGGTGAACCCGACCGTGCAGGGCATGATCGCCGACGGCATCCCATTCACCGGCTTCCTCTACGCGGGCCTGATGATCGATGCCAGCGGCGCGCCGAAGGTGATCGAGTTCAACGTGCGTTTCGGCGACCCGGAAACCCAGCCGGTGATGCTGCGCCTGCAGTCGGACCTGGTCGACCTGGTGGACGCGGCGATCGATGGCCGCTTGGACGAGGTGGACGCGCAGTGGGATCCGCGCCCGTCGCTCGGCGTGGTGCTGGCCGCCAGGCCGTATCCGGAATCGCCGATCACCGGCGAGGTGATCTCCGGCCTGGATGATGTGCCGGCAACGGCCAAGGTGTTCCATGCAGGAACGACGCTGGATGCGCAGGGCCAGGTGCTCAGCGCAGGTGGCCGCGTGCTGTGCGTGGCAGCACTGGGTGACAGCGTGCGCGACGCGCAGGCGAACGCGTACGCGGGCGTGGCGAAGGTGACCTGGGACAACGAGTTCCACCGCACCGACATCGGCTGGCGGGCGATCGCGCGGGAAATCTGAGACCGCGCTGATCCACGCGTGGCGTGGATCTACTGGATCGCGAAGTAGATCCACGCCATGCGTGGATCCAGCAGGAAAAAAAAGGCCCGGCAATGCCGGGCCTTTCCATTACTCAAACGCTTCGCCGCCTTATGCGGTGAACAGCGCCTTCATCTTCTTCAGCGCGTTCGCTTCAACCTGGCGGATACGCTCGGCCGATACGCCGTACTCGTCCGCCAGCTCCTGCAGCGTCACCTTGCTGTCCGCATCCAGCCAACGGCGGCGGATGATGTCGCGCGAACGCGCATCCAGTTCCGCCAGGCCTTCGCGCAGCAGCTGCATCTGGTTGTCTTCGCTGTCCTCGCGCTCGTAGGCCATCGACGGATCTTCGTCATTGGCCACCAGATACGCAGCCGGCGACGGCGGCGCGTGGTCGTTGTCTTCATCGGTGGGGGCATCGAAACCGATATCGCGGCCGGACAGGCGCGATTCCATTTCCAGCACCTCGCGCTCGGACACGTTCAGGTCCTTGGCCACCGCACTGACTTCGGCCGCGTTCATCCAGCCCAGGCGCTTCTTCGACTTGCGCAGGTTGAAGAACAGCTTGCGCTGCGCCTTGGTCGTGGCGACCTTCACGATGCGCCAGTTCTTCAGGATGAACTCGTGCATCTCGGCACGGATCCAATGCACGGCGAAGGACACCAGACGCACGCCCATGTCGGGGTCGAAGCGCTTGACCGCCTTCATCAGGCCGATGTTGCCTTCCTGGATCAGGTCGCCCAGCGCAAGGCCGTAGCCGTTGTAACCGCGGGCCACGTGCACCACGAAGCGCAGGTGCGAATGCACCAGCTCACGGGCAGCGTCCAGATCGTTGCCGTCGCGGAAGCGACGGGCCAGGTCCTGTTCGTTATCGACCGACAGCACCGGAATCTGGTGCACGGCACCGATATAGGCGTCCAGCGAACCGAGCGCACTGGGAATCGGCAGATTGTTTGCCACAAGGGCAGTAGAGGTGTTCTGGCTCATAGGCACCCATCTTAGCAG